>JBGSVR010000323.1:0-5561 GCA_041752855.1 Thermosynechococcaceae cyanobacterium | reverse complement strand
AGTCCACCGCCAACGCGACCTCCCAAAGGGCTAAGTCCTCTGGCCTCATCGGTGCCGCTGCTGAGGGTGACTTTACGGCTGGGTAAGATGGGGCTGGTAGCCTGAATGGGCACGGTTCGTCCCTGAATGACTAAAGATTCTGCGATGACTTGAGCGCCATCTTTAACGGGATGAATTCGGGCGGCAACGGGTGAGTTTTGTGCTGCAATTTGATTGCCGTAGCTATCGAGTAAAGGCTGAGCCAGTAAAAGCGTGGGGGGGTAGTCTTGGTCTTTCTTGGCATCAATGACCATGTTGGCAGGAAAGACGACGGTGATGGCGGTGGATTGAGGAATGACGGTGCCAGCAGATGCGCTGCTATAAGATTGAGGAACCGATTGCGCCGCTGCGGGAAGTGCTGTAGGAACCATCACAGAAGCGGTTAAGGCGAGGGCGTAGAGAAGTTGGCGTTTCATGGTGGGCTTCCTTTTCGGGGCGGGTTGCACTGCTTTGATGACTGTATCTTCGCGGTTTTGCAGCGGGTTCTTAGTGACTGAACGGCTGTTGTTTGGTGATTTTAGGGAGGGTGCGGTGGCGATCGCCGTCACAGCGCCAAACCAGTGTTTAGTAGAGAGTCGCGCGAGGGAACATAGGATGAAACGTCTGGCGCGACTCGACACCCTTACCAACTGATTAACTGTTGAGTAATGGCAGTTTGAGACTGAACCACAGCGGTACAGTCTTGCCCCACAACGGCGGTGGAGGTGCTGGTGTCATCAAAGGTGCTTTTGTCGTGGTAGTAGCGGGAGCTGCGATCGAAGTAGCTGCTGCTAGAGCTGTAGCCAGAATTTGCGGTTTTGTAGCCGCTGGCGCTGGCGCTACCGCCATGACCACTGGCTCCGATGCCAAAGACGCTAAAGCCGCCGCCACCGCTGGCAGACTGCTGTTTGTAGCCAGAGGCGCTATTCATATAGCCAAAGGCGTTGGAGGAACTACCGACGTTGTTTTGACCCTTATCCACAATATTTTTGCGTTCGTGGATATTGTTTTGAACGTTTTGACCCAGATAAACGTCATTGCACATGGCGCGGCCGTTATTGCCGCTGCGGCTGCTGGGGGCGACGGGGTTGGCATAGGCTGGAATGATGGAGGCTGCAAGGGTTGCAGTAAGCGTTAAGGCGTAAACAAGTTGGCGTTTCATTGTGGGCTTCCTGTGTGAGGTGATATGTGTTTCCTTCAATGCATGTATCTTCTCGGTTTTGATGGGTTTACTCAGTGACTGCATCCCTTGCTGTTGTGTGATTCTGCGGGTTGTTTTGAGTGATGGCAGCAGGGTTGGATTTGTGATTTCAGTCACCCAAAATCCGTCTCACGCTAGGTTTGAAGTGTTAGCCTAAAGTGAGAAGATCTGCTGCACGCGGCGTTTTGGGAGGATTTAAGCGCTGCGATCACCCAAAATCTAGAACGTAGAAACCATGACAACCAACCCAACCGACCGTCTTGACCGCATTGAAGCACTTGTAGAAAAGAATTCTGTCGCCATTGATAAATTAACCAGAGATATTGAACAACAGCGCGAAGAAGCAAAAGAGCTGGGTCTGCGGTTTGGCTACTATCAGCAGTCAACGCAATCGGTCATCAACCTGGCCTTTTCACTAATTGCCAGCGCCACCATTTCAGTCTTTATTACCGTTGTGCTTAAGCGTTAAACCTGTATGACTGCCTCTTATGTCGTAATTTATGACGGTCGCTGTAATTTATGCTCAACGTTGGTGCAGGCGCTAGAACAGCTTGAGCGCGGCAGTTTGTTTAGCTACGTGCCCATGCAGGATTTTGACACCCTGGCGCAGTGGAATATCACCCCCCAAGACTGCGAGATGGGCATGATTTTACTGAATGCAGACAACCCATTTCAGCGCTGGCAGGGCAGTGACGCTGCTGAAGAGATTGCGCGACTACTGCCTGCGGGTGCGATCGCCATTCAAGCCTACCGCGCGATTCCTGGTCTTAAGGGGTTGGGCGATCGCGCCTATACTCAAGTCCGCGACAATCGCTATGCCTGGTTTGGACGGAGATCGCAGACCTATCAATCTCAGTATCCTCATAGAGCTTGTGAAGCCTGCGATCTCACCTAAAGAGACGAGCAGAATAATCAAAATCTCACCGTAAGCCAATATGCTTAGTCGAATCGGTCTTAAGATGGAGAGGCGCTCTGTAAAACCAAAGCGCTGAGACGATGTGTCGTCCTGCAATGGTTTTACCAAATTCTAAAGTCCTCACCTGCTCTGCTGACGATTTGCCATGCCCTCTTCTGCCGATTTTCTAAGCCTTCTCAATTCATCTCAACGTCAGGCTGTTGAGCATTACTGCGGCCCTTTACTGGTGGTGGCTGGCGCTGGGTCGGGTAAAACCCGTGCCCTTACCTATCGCATTTCTAATTTGGTGCTGAAGCATCGGGTGAATCCAGAAAATATTTTGGCGGTTACGTTTACCAATAAAGCCGCCCGCGAAATGAAGGAGCGTGTTGAGAAGCTGTTTGCAGAGCAGTTGGCGCTTCAAGAGCAGGGTAAGGCGTTGGAGCTACTGCCTGACTATGAGCAAACCAAACTGCGATCGCGGGTTTACAAAACCATCACCAAGCACCTGTGGATTGGCACCTTCCATAGTTTGTGTGCGCGGCTGCTGCGGATGGAAATCAACAAATATCAGGACGAAAAGGGTCGTCGCTGGGAGAAAAACTTCTCGATTTTTGATGAATCGGATGTCCAAAGCCTGATCAAAGATATTGTCACCAACCGTCTCAATCTAGATGATCGCAAATTTCCCCCTCGCTCGGTGCGCTTTGCCATTAGCAATGCCAAAAACCTAGGCCAGACCGCCCAGCAGTACGAAGCCGAGAACAATAACTTTCGCGGTCGCGTCATTGCCAGCGTCTATGAGGCGTACCAAGATGCGCTGGCTGCCAACAACGCCCTCGACTTTGATGACTTAATTCGGGTTTTGGTGCAGCTCTTTGCTCAAAATGAGCAGGTCTTGGCCTACTGGCACAGTCAGTTCCATCACATGCTGGTGGATGAATACCAAGACACCAACCGCACCCAGTACGATCTGCTGCGATATATCGCCACCAATGGCGAGGCCGTCGAAACCTTTAAAAACTGGCAGCACCGCTCCATTTTTGTGGTGGGCGATGCGGATCAGTCGATCTATTCGTTCCGTGCGGCTGACTTCACCATTTTGATGGGTTTCCAGCAGGATTTTGGCGATCGCCTCCCCGACGATGACACCCGCACGATGGTGAAGCTGGAGGAAAACTATCGGTCTACTGCGAATATTCTCGAAGCCGCCAACGCCCTGATTGAACACAACACCGAGCGGATTGATAAGGTGCTGAAGGCCACGCGGGGCGAAGGCGATACGATCTACTGCTTCCGTGCCGATGATGAGCAGCACGAAGCCGAGTTTGTGATCGACCAAATCCGAACGATCGAGCGCGAGAACCCAGAGGTGAACTTTGGCGACTTTGCCATTTTGTACCGTACCAATGCTCAATCCCGTGCCTTTGAAGATTCTCTGGTGCGATGGGGTGTTCCTTACACCGTGGTAGGGGGACTCAAGTTCTATGACCGTAAAGAAATTAAGGATGTGTTGGCCTATCTGCGCCTCATCGTCAACCCTGCCGATACCCTCAGCCTTCAGCGCGTTATTAATACCCCTCGACGCGGCGTGGGCAAAACGACACTCGATCGCCTCGGTCAGGCGGCGCAAGAGCTAGGCGTTCCGCTGTGGGAAATTCTCAGCGATGAATCTGCGGTTAAAACCTTGGCGGCTCGCAGTTCAAAGCCTATCTTGCAGTTTGTCGCCATGATTCAGCACTGGCAGGCGGAAGTGGAAACCAAACCTGCTGCCGATATTATCCAGGGTGTTTTGGAGCAGTCTGGCTATGTGCGAGATTTACAAGAGCAGGGCACCGATGAAGCCGATGAGCGGCTCGGTAACGTTAAGGAACTCTACAATGCGTCGCTTCAGTACGCTGAAGAAAATGATGACCAGGCGCTAAATACCTTCTTGGCGAATGCTGCCCTAGCTTCTGATGCCGACAGCAAAGACTCAACAGATACGGTCACGCTGATGACGCTGCACTCCGCGAAGGGGCTAGAGTTCCCGATTGTGTTTTTAGTGGGGCTAGAGCAGGGGCTGTTCCCCAATTTCCGTTCTCTAGATGACCCTGCCTCTCTCGAAGAAGAGCGTCGCCTTTGCTACGTGGGCATCACCCGCGCCCAGGAGCGACTGTTTATCTCCCACGCCCGTGAACGTCGGCTCTACGGCTCCCGTGAACCTGCGGTGGCTTCGCTGTTTCTGTCAGAAATACCGCGAGAGCTAATGCAGCTCAACTCGCCCCTTGCGATTCCCAAGCACAAACCTGAAATGGCAGCGCCTACTAAAGAAAAGCCTTCAGCGCTGCCCAATACCCATGCTCAAGATTGGTCGGTGGGCGATCGCCTCATCCACAAGGGCTTTGGCATTGGTGAAGTGACCCATATTTTTGGGGCAGCCGACAAAATTTGCTTGGCGGTCAAGTTCCCAGGGATGGGACAAAAGATTTTAGACCCCAAAATTACTGCGCTCCAGCGGGTGAATTAATGCTGGGTAGAGCCAAATTAGCTTGAATGTAGAGCAGAATTTAAGCACGGACGAGAGGGCTTTGGCGATGAATTTAACTCCGGTATATGAAAAGTGGCGGCAAGAGACTTTAGAAGAGGGTTTGCAACAGGGTTTGCAGCAAGGTTTACAACAGGGTTTGCAACATGAGAAAACGCTGGTTCTGCGTCAGTTAACGCGCAGGATTGGTTCACTCTCCTCTAATTCCATCGCTCAAGTTAAAGCTCTAGCGCTTTCACAGATTGAGTTACTAGGGGAGGATCACTCGATTTTTCCAGCCCTGATGATTTGGATGGATGGCTGCGATCGCAGTCTTGAAAAATGCGATCGCCATTTTCCCTCACCTAAAATGACAGAGGGATGAAGGTGGAGAGCGATCGCAGATGGTTTGGGAATTAGGGTTTGGAAAGGCCATTGTAGGAGCAATTCCAAATTCAACTCAAACATCAAATATGTTATGCTAGCAAAGTTGTCTAAAAATCACACATCTGAGAATTCGGGTGTTTCCAGTTCGCCCAGTGTGGCGCTGAAATCCCCTCAGATGGAGGATAAACCCGAATAGGAGAAAGAAATATGCCCGTTATTGGTCTCGCCCAAATGCTTGAGGCCGGAGTTCACTTCGGTCATCAAGCGCGCCGCTGGAACCCTAAGATGTCTAGCTACATCTTTACCGAGCGCAATGGCGTACACATTATTGACCTGGTGCAAACCGCCCAGCTCATGGATGATGCCTACTACTACGTCCGCTCCGCCGCAGAATCTGGCAAACGCTTTTTGTTTGTGGGTACCAAGCGCCAAGCCGCTGGCATTGTCGCTCAAGAAGCCGCCCGCTGCGGTAGCTACTACGTCAACCAGCGCTGGCTGGGCGGAATGCTCACCAACTGGACCACCATCAAAACCCGAATCGATCGCCTCAAAGA
>JBGSVR010000322.1:0-15229 GCA_041752855.1 Thermosynechococcaceae cyanobacterium | reverse complement strand
GTTTGCGGCAAATACAATGGCATAAGAAATTAAGAGAGAAGCAAAAACCAATCCAAGAAGCCACGGCCCCGAAGTTGACGCCGCTAACATAGGCACTTCATCGGTGGGGGCAATGCTAAAGGCGATAATAATTCCGCCAATCAATGTAGCGCCAACGTCAGCAACTGTGCCGTCAAGCTGCTTGCTACGCCCAGCCTGCTTTTTGCTTTCTTTTGACTGCTCTTTTTGCTGCTCCTGTTTTTCGTCAGATTCATCATTGAGGAGCTGATTGGACAACGCTACCCCCAACGCGAAAGGAACACTTTCATAAATCAGCTTGCCTAATGCTTCACCGAGAGGCGTATTTAGGGTGATTTCTTGAAATAATACTAAAACGCAGCTTGTGCAAAATATTCCCAGGGCAATGGCTTCAACGCTGTCTATTACAGCATCTCTGAAGCGAACATCTGAAGTGTTACGAAAACCAGTGGTTTGGTTTAGCAAAAAAACGATGGTGAAGGTTAGGGCGATCGCAATCAATAAGCGTAGTGGCTCAACAGAGGAACCAATCCACCAAACCTCCATTGTATAAAGAAGTGGAATGCCAAATAGGAACCCGCCAGAAATTCCTCTAACTAAATTATTAAATTCTTGATGCCATGGATTATGTGTAGAGCCTTTAAGAACTGCCATAAAATTAATAAGCTAGAAATATTGATTAGAAAATTAATCGTAAGGGATGCACTCTAAGAATAGGTATATCTCTATCGGTAGATGTAAAGAAGCACACAGTCTTAACTATAGGCAGATTTGAAAGAGAAAAATATATTCTATCCTTGGGTAATGACGAGTGATTAGTCTACGTTAAGTCAATATAACAACATGCGATATTGGCTAAGCAGATTAAAAATATTTATATTTTATTGTTCTGATTTATGGCTTGGAGGTAAGCGATGGAAAGTACTGCTGGACTTAGCTTTGAACAAGAGTTTATGCTCAGAGTCTTTGGAGAACAGGTTAAAAACTTGAGCTTACAGGAAACTCAACATTATTTACTAGAGATTTTGAGACAGTCGATGGTGAAAGAGAATCTATTCAAGGAAATGATGAGACATGGTATTTAATTAAAGCTAACCTTGATCTCTTCAATCTTTCAGTGCTGGATATTTTCTAAATGTCCAGCATTTTATTGTTTTTTGAAACGCAGAGTCTGGAAAACAAAATCTTTCCTAACTTTTTAAAAAAATCATCTTAGAAAAAATATTGTTGGAGAAAATTTTACTTGGACACCTATATTCTTAGTTTTCTTGCTATTGGATTACTTCTATTACTGGTTACTTTAGGTTCAGGTTGGATTGCCCGCCTACCATTTTCGTATGCATTAATTTATCTAGTCGTAGGCATTTTATTAGGGCCTTATGGAATTAACTTAATTGAATTACGACCTCAGGCTGAAGTTCTAGAACGATTAACAGAGTTTGCAATACTTATTTCTCTCTTTGGCTGCGGACTCAAGATGAATCGCCCTCTTCAGCCGTGGGCATGGAACTCTACTGCGCGGTTGATTGGCTTTCTCATGCCAATTTGTATTTTTTCACTGGCAGCAGTAGGTCATTTATTTCTGGGACTTCCCTGGAGTTCCGCCATTTTAATGGGTGCAATTCTAGCGCCAACCGATCCAGTGCTTGCCTCAGAAATTCAGCTTTTAGGCGCTAAAGACCGTGATGAACTGCGCTTTGGATTAACGTCAGAAGGCGGCTTAAATGATGCACTGGCTTTTCCCTTTGTATACTTCGGGCTGTATTGGATTAAAGATGCACAATGGCAAAATTGGTTTGGGCAATGGGTGTTAGTAGACGTACTGTGGGCGATCGCAGCAGGCGTGGGGATGGGGGTATTGGTAGCCCAAGGCATAACCTGGATTCATCGGCGATCTCAGCAGGTAAAGTCAGCGGATGCACTCATGGAAGACTTTGTTGCCCTCAGCATGGTGCTTATTACCTATGCATTAACAGAGCTAGTCAATGGTTATGGATTTCTAGCCGTTTTTATTGCAGGCATGGTTGTGCAGCGTAATCATGCAACCCCAGAAACCTATCACTCCCAGCGAGAGTTTGCAGAGCAAATTGAGAAATTGATGGAAGTCGGCATAATCCTGCTGTTAGGTTCATTACTCCGAATTGAGCCAATGATTCGGTTTATAGCCCCAATTCTGTTGGTTTCAGGACTGCTGATTTTTATCATCCGTCCCATTGGAGCATGGATTAGTACAATAGGCAGCCCCTTAAATCCAACGCGGCGTTTGCTGTATGGCTGGTTTGGTATCCGTGGTCTCGGCTCTTTGTACTATTTATCCTATGCCTTTGAACAAGGGCTATCAGGAGACCTTGGAGAAGAGATTGCTTGGATCGTCTACTTTACTGTGGTTATTTCCATCATTCTCCACGGAATTAGCGCCACACCCCTATTAACTTGGTATGAGCAAAGACTTCCCAGAAAAAAGGCCGCATAAGCAAATACGCTATGTGAACAAATTAAATTATTTAATTTTTATATGTAAGTTATTTGATCTACCCACCTTAAAAATTCTATCCTCCAAAAGACTGAGAGTTTAACTATTTTAGAAATTATTTTCAATTCAAATTTTACTTCATAAGAGGTACTTACTTTAAATAAAGATTGAGTATCTTAGTTTAGAGCAAGTTAAGGAAAACATAATGACTAATCAAGAATCTACTCAAGCAGGCTCAGGAGGGAAGCAAACACCGATTGACCCCGAACAGCGAAAAGTTTTAGATGATACAAAGTCTGATGCCAAAGCTAGTGCGAAGCCAGAGGCAAATCCAGGCTCTGGTTTTATTGCTGCTAAAGACGAACCTACGCAGCAAGAAGAGCAGTCATAGCAAAAGAGTTGGATAAAAAGCTGATAAAGCTTATGGTTTTGCCGACAAGCTGCATCGCTCTACAGATCATTTTAAAATCAAAAGATCTTACACCTTTAATTTTATCTTAGTAACAACTAGGTTTTTACTAAGATAAACCCTTACTCTTATAAAATTTGTCATTTAGATCAAATCTATCTTTAGATTTTAATCTAAATTTCAAACCTATATAAGATTAAGCTTTCAAGCAAAAAATAAATGGAGAATTTCAACATGAGTGCAAATATTGAAGACCAGAACCTAGAGTATGATGCCGAGGCAATGAAGGAAGCGATTAAAAAAGATGAAGTAAAAGCACCTTCTGTGAACGTGCAGAATGATTATGAGCAGTCCAAAAAGTTTAGTACTCCTGATCATGAGCTAAGTGCAGAAGAAGTATCTCCCTCTTTAGGAAGCCCTTTCAACCCTAACAATAAAGACGCTGAAAGCTCAGCAGAAGGCAATCCAGAAAATTTTCTGTCGATGGCTCAAGAAGTCAACCCAGATTCTGAAAAATAGAAATATTTTGAAGTCCCAATATTCCATAGGTAAAACAATGAAAACACTAATTTCTTTTCTTAAGTCAAAACGGCTCTCTCAACTCATCGTTGGAAGTGTTGCCATTTTATTTTTATTGGTGAATACAGCCTGTAGTCAGCCTAATGTCTCAGAAACTGGTGGCAAATTGGGTGTTGAGAAAGTAGCCGCAGAGAGTGGATCTATAAAGACACCATCACCCTATCGAAAAGCAGAATCACCCTATCGAAAAGAGACTGATAATGTTCCTGAAGGTCAAATTACTGAGTTATACAAAGTCATTCAGCCAGAAGTAGGAGGAATGAATACCTATAGCGACGTTGACCCAAGACAAAATACTTCTAAAACAGATGCTAAGGCTAAAGCCCTTATCCAAAAAGCATCTCATCCAGAAGCAAAAAAGTATGACGGTCCGCTAGATGCGGTTAAGCAAGAACTTGCCGATGAACCAATTGGTGAGAGGGTTCAAAAGTTCTCTAAGAACGTTGGTAAATCTACCCAGAAGACGGCAGATGGTCTATCTAAGGAAGCCCAGAAAGGTCTAAATAATCTAAGTGAAGGTTCTCAAGATCTTCGTGATAAAACTCAATCTGCAACTAAAGAGCTTTCCAAAAGTGTCCAGAAAACTGCTCAAAATACAGGTGACTCCGTAAAAAATACGGCTCAGAATATTGCTAGTAAGACGCAGCAAAGTGTTGATGAAGTTCAAAGCTTTATTGAATCTAATGGCAATTCTTAATGCTTTATACGGCAGGAAAATCAAACTAAATTTAGCTTTTAAGTCACTGGAGTAAGATAATGACACTCTTCAAGATTAAAGACTTTGAACCAGATTACCAAAGTCACGCTGACAACCAAGATATTAAATCATTAGACCTCTATTTAGGTAATGAAAAAATTGGTTCCATCGACGATGTATTAGTGGACGACGAAGGACAGTTTCGCTATCTAGTGATTAAAGTAGGGTTTTGGGGTTTTGTGGGTCTTGGGAAGCGTGTGCTGCTCCCGATTGGATGTGCGCGGATTGACTATGGCGATCGCCGTGTTTATGCCAAGCACTTAACCCAAGAGCAGGTTGAGGCTTTGCCTGAATTAACGGAAGAGATGAAGGTTGACTATGACTATGAAGAACAGGTTAGAAAAATCTACCGCTCTTCTAATGCTCCCGCTTCTTACGGCGTAGGTTATGCAGGTGCCCAGAGCGCCCCGCCCACGGTCAACACCGCTCCAATTCTGGATTTAGATGTAGGCTATGCAGGCTACGACCGCAGTTCTTATACCTATGGACAAGACCCAGAACTGTACGACATTGACGAACAAGATCATCAGGGTCTAAAAATCTATCAACAGCGTCTTGTGGCTCAAAGAATGCGTCAAAAGGCCGAACATTAGCGGCACTTGATGCAGCGCAGCAGATGAGTAGACCGAGTAGCGTTTTTTTACGACTTAGATTAAAAACGCTGCTCGGTCGCTGTTGAGCAGTTTAAATGCGAAATTTAGACCAGTCCGGCTAAACCTTTGGTAAATTTGGCATAACGCTAAATTGTCTCTGAAGTAGATCTTCTACTAGATCTTTACCTATGACCCTTGCCCCTTCAGTATTTTTTCAATTTGAGTCTGACTTTGTTGAGTCTTTGCGCTGCATTCCAATGGTAGTGCGCTTTAAACTCGATACCTGCGGCATTAAGCTGAAGCTCGAGCATTGGCATCGCTTTACAGAAGGCGATCGCCAACAGCTCGTTCATTTACCCTGTGAAACTGCTCAAGACATTGCGGCCTATCGACACTACGTTTCAAATTTGGTCTTGCAATATACGCAATCTCCTGTGTCTGATCTGCCCATAGACGATCATCCTGCTTGGCTCAATTCGCTCAATATTCCAGACTCGGTGCTAAGTAAAGCAGATTCTGTAGGCACTCATCTAACGCTAGAGCAATGGCAGGCTTTAGCACCGCTTCAGCGGTTTGCACTCATTAAGCTCAGCCGATCTAGCCACGAGAACCGGAACTTTTTGCCTGCATTACAGGAGTTTGGCTATTAAGACGCCACTTTTGAAATTGCCATCGTCAGATAAAAAGGTGAGGTTATTCTAAGCAAAAAACTTGCTTAACCAAGCTTTTCAAGCATTATGCTCTCTTTCTCTCGAAATCCCACCATCACCGCTTTTCCATCTTTTATAAACAGTGGGCGTTTTATCAGCATTGCATCTTTGACAAACGCTTCTATCCATTGCTCATCGCTCCAGTCTTGTTTTTGATCGCCTAACGCGCGGTAAGACTGCCCAGACGTATTTCGTAACGGCTTCTCCCCCAGCGCCTCAACCCAGGCTTCTACAAGCGGACGGGTGGGGGGCTGCTCTTTTGTATTGATGAACGTGTAGCTGATATTGCGATCGCCCAGCCACTGAAATGCCTTCTTGCAGGTGCCACAGTTTGGGATGCCATAAACGTGCAGAGTCATCTTTGGTACCGTGCTTAAGATCTACCGTAGAAAGTTTACGGTACAACCGTAACGTGATTTCAACCATCAGGCGGTAACATCACTAAAGCCTATGCTGATGGAAACTTACCCAAGGTCAGCAGAGTCAAAAATAACGTATTTGGATTGTTTGAGGAGTCATAGTGAATTCTAAGCATTTTGCGGCGGCGTGTGGAATTTTGGCGATCGCCAATGCATCTCTATTTTTTATTCCATCGGCTGAAGCAGGCTACACCGGAAATCTAGAAATTAAGCTCAATAGCCTTAGAACCACCAAAGGTCGCGTTTGTCTAACCGTATTTTCAGGACCGAAAGGGTTTCCGTCGGGTGGTAAAGGGTCAAACCTCAAATCTTCTCGCTGTATTGCCGCCAGCAGTAAGACCGTCACCTTTGCCAATCTGCCCCTGGGCAACTACGCGATCGCCGCAATCCATGACAGCAACAGTGACGGGAAGCTTAACACGAATGGATTGGGTATGCCCTCTGAAGGGTTCGGGTTTTCTAATAACCCGCCGCTTCGATTTGGACCCGCCAGCTTTGCAGATTCTCAAATATTTGTCTCTGGTACTAAAACCGTGGTGCAAATTCAGATGCGCTATGTCAATTAGAGCTAAACCAGTATGGGTCACTGCGGCTTATTTGTGGGCTTAACCACCCTAGATTTAATCTATGGGGTAGCTCAACTGCCTCAATCTAACGAGAAACAGGTGGCGGCAGAACTGGCGATCGCCGCCGGAGGCCCCGCAACCAATGCCGCCGTCACGTTTCGACACCTGGGTAATCAAGCCAAACTCATGAGCGCGGTAGGTCAACACCCGCTCACCGCGTTGGTGCGTGCCGACCTTACAACCCAGCAGGTAGCACTACTGGATTTAGCACCCCAGCGACAAGATCCCCCTCCGCTGTCTTCCATTTTGGTGACGGCGGGGACAGGCGATCGCGCAGTGGTTTCCAGAAATGCCGTGAATCTTCAAATCGCCATTGATCAGATACCGCCCAATGCAATAGACGGCATCAATGTTGTGCTGATTGACGGACATCAGCTTGAGATTAGCGTGGCGATCGCCCAAGCAGCCCAGCATCAAAACATTCCGGTTGTTCTAGATGGCGGCAGTTGGAAGCCAGGATTAGAGAAGGTTTTGCCGTTTGTAAACTATGCCATCTGTTCAGCGAACTTCTTGCCACCTGGATGTACCAGCCAAGCGGAAGTGATTGCATATTTACAAGAGGCTGCTGCTTCCTCCTCCATTGCCATTACTTATGGGGGCGCTTCTATTCGTTACTGCCATCAAAAAGAACATGGCAAAATTCCGGTACCCATCATTTCGCCCATCGATACCTTAGGCGCTGGAGACATCTTTCATGGCGCATTTTGCCATTGGATACTGCAAAAAAGCTTCCCAGAAGCCTTAACACAATCTGCTCAAGTTGCGGCTTTAGCCTGTCAATCCTTTGGTACCCGTCAATGGCTGCTAAGCCCAATCGTTTCTGCCCAAAATGTAATGTAGGGGCGCACATACCTTGCGCCCCTCTATAATAGAAAGCCGACTAAGAAACAAGCGCCATCTGATTCTGCGCCAACTCAATAACCTCATCATCGAGCCAAGCACAGTCAATCTCACAAGAATTATTGGGGCTTTCGATTAGCTTAATGCGCTCAAGCGTTGCCCCCAACTCTTGAATATGGGGTTTAAGTAATCGCGCAATATAAACCGCAATATTTTCAGCGGTGGGTACCACAGCTTCAAAATACGCAATGTCCTTGTTCAAAAAAGTGTGATCCAGTGGCTCAATCACCACTTCATCAATCACTTTATTGAGCTTCACTAAGTCCACCAACATTCCGGTGCGTGCATTCACTTCACCCTTAATCGTGACCTCCATGTGGTAGTTATGACCATGACCATTGGGTCTGGCACATTTGCCATAAATTTCAGAATTCTCTTCAAAACTGAGGCTTGGCAATGCCAACCGATGAGCAGCGCTAAAGTGAGTTCCGACAGTGAGATAGGCTTGCATTCCAGCTCCTTTATACTCCGCCCAAAGGCGAGGATGTTCGTAAAGTTTAATATTGGCAAGGGGTAAATACGGCGCTAAGCGATGCCAAATCAGACGCGCAATATTTTCGGTTGTGGGCAAGGTGTCTTTAAACTCAGGCCAAGCCTCGTTTAGAAACGAAAAATCAAGCTGACTCGTCACTTCCCGCTTAATCACATGCTTAACATCTGACAGGTTTAGCACCATGCCGTGTTGGTCTATCTCTCCTAGCATTGACACAAAAAGCTCGTAGTTGTGTCCGTGCCCTGGAGTGCGCGCACAGGCTCCAAACTGTTCATAATTGCTCAGTTCTGATAGCTCTGGCAACCAATATCTGTGGCTGGCAGAAAATTCAGCCCGACGGTTAATAATACATTGCATAAAGTGTCACAGTAAAACGGCAGTCTGCAACCTGGCTAATCAAAACGTGGGATTGCGACAAATTCCTTAACATTTTAGCGTGAACTTTAAAGTCGTAGCAGTTCAGAATAGGTCAGAGTATTAAATCTCTGTTAACGGTATACCCGTATGCTTCGATTTGCATTAATCTGAGCGAGACTAGTTTTACTCCAGAAGTCGTTTAGAAATTGATCCTTAAGCTCAAAGTTAAGTTGGGCTAGATTCCGATAAACAACTCCACAGGCTTTGGGATTTTATGAAATCTGTGCTTCAGGCAGTTACCGTATCTTGTTTTTTTATGATGCTGTTGGATACTGTCTCTACGCCAGCAATAGCGCGGTTAAAAGGTGATGTGGTAAGTCTACATGCCGTAAATCATCTTCAGCAGGGCAAGGTAAAGGTGCGCAGGGGAGACTACAAAGGGGCGATCGCCGACTTTACTCAAGCAATTCAGATTAACCCTAAATCTACAGAAGCCTATATTAGTCGAGGGTTAGCGCACCACGACCTAGAAGACTTTAAGAAGGCGATCGCCGACTTTAACCAAGCCCTCATCCTTGAACCCAGAAACGATCAGGCACTGTATAGAAGAGGAGAAGCACGAACCGATACAGAAGACTTTCAGGGTGCATTCTCAGACGTTAATCAAGCTATTCAGATCAACCCAAAGTATGCCGAGGCATATAACCATCGCGCGATGCTGTACGGCGAATTTAAAGGAGATTTAAGACAGGCGCTTTCTGACCTCAACCAAGCCATTCAACTTAAGCCTGCCTACGCAGATGCTTACTACAATCGGGGTAAAGCACTTTCTGATCTTGGCAAATATAGAGGGGCAGTAGCAGACTATACCCGAGCTATCGTGCTAAACCCTGGTCTAGCAGAAGCCTACGGTAGCCGAGGTAGCCTGCGTGCCCAGCTAGGCGAAAAAAATGCAGGTTTACAAGATCTACAGCAGGCCGCCAGTATTTTCTCACGACAAGATAACCCAACGGGATATCAACAAACCCTGATCTTAATTCAACAAATTCAGCAGTTGCCCAACCCTAATGTTACGAGAGGATTGACAGGTATTGAGGGTGTTGTTCCTTAAGTTAGAGTCAACACCAATCGCCCAAATACGGGTAAGATTACGGAGGCTTTGGGTAATACGCTCAAATCAAGTTCAGTGTATTCTCGGAAGCGCGGTGGGCGAGGGATAGAATAGTATCTTCCTAAATGTATAGCTTCTGTCTCTTTATCCATGCAGCAGCAATCCTCCTACGTAACCCAGTTAAGTCCAAGAATGAAGTTTGATTTTCGCAAAATTATTCCCTTTAAACTTTGGGGAAAAGATACCTCGACTAACCTAGGCTCCGCAAAGCTTAAAAGTCCTAAAATTCATACATATACTGAGGCTCATAACGGACAAGAGTTTGTCATAGATCCGTTTGACGAGTCATTAGAGCTCTATACCATGACATCTCAGCGGGCTAGAGTTAAGCTGTATGACTACATATTAATACAGGATGAATCTGGGTCAAAAACGTACAAAATTCTAGAAATTGATTACTACTGCAACGGTCTGCCAGACATGTGGATTGCAAAACTCGAATTAGTCGAAACCTTCGACCATCCGTTAAAATCTTTGTAGCACTAGTCTATACATTTAGATATCGCAGTTTTGTTTATTAACCACTGCATCTTGCTGTTTAGAGGCCCACAAAACGTCTGTATAGATCTGCTTCAACGCTAACCATACGAAAATAGGAATTGTAGACGTGTAGCGTTTCCATAAGCGTCTAGGCTCTTGTGAAAGCCTATAAAGCCACTCTAGGCCAGATTTGCGAAATATTTTGGGCGCGTGTTTCTGAATCCCTGCATAAATCGGGAAAACGCCTCCTAGCCCAATCATTACAGCATCAATTTTATTTTTGTGTTTAGCCATCCAGTATTCTTGCTTGGGACATCCTAGGGACACAAATACAATACTAGCCCCACTTTCGTTAATTTGCTGGATCAATGCTGCACTTTCTTCGGGTGCTGTGTCACCAAAAGGTAAGGGTTCCATCCCCGCAATCTTGAGTCCAGGAAACTCTCTTTCAAGTCGGCACTGCATTCGCCCTAAAATTTTTGCCTGAGACCCTACAAAAAAAACAGCGCTATTTTGCTCCAACGCCTGATGGCAAAGCGTTAAAAATATATCCATGCCCGCCACCCGCTCTGGGCGACGAACCCCCATCAGCTTCATCATCCACACCAAGGGCATTCCATCAGGTGTAACCAAATCTGCCGACTGTAAAATACTCCAAAACGCAAGCTTTCTATGCGCCTCAATGAGCATATGAGTATTTGCAACGCAAACAAAGCGGCTCTGACGAGCAAAAGCCCAATTTACAATAATGTCTATCTGGCCTTGAAATGAAAGCGCAGCGATCCGTGAACCAATAACATTAACAGTTGGCACTAAAGACGGCGTTAAGTTCATTTGTACGTACTACTTCCCTAGCATTCAATTAAACTTCTACGAAGTAAGAGACAGTAATGCCTTAGGGGAAACAGCATAAACTCCGACGGCACTGCTGGTGAGTTGGGGGATTGAAGTTGTCAGGGTTGGTTAGGTTCTGACTGTTAAACACATTAAACTTAGCGTACTCGGGTCAGAGAGATAGATCGAGTTTTGTTACAGGGTTAAGCAGGTCTCTTAACAAAACTCTTTCATTGATGTGGCTTTTGACTATGTATTATCTCTTGTATACAGATGCCTATAAACTCTGATAGGTAGATAACTTTTGTCTCTACATGACTCCCCGCATTCCAATAAATATAGCGCTATCTCCGAAGTTGCCGCAGTATATTTAGATTCTCTTTATAAAGATTACGCCTTCCTTTTTCTCTATATTTTGATTGCCCAACCTTTGTTTTAACAATCCCTTCTGCCTAATGACAATACCCAGCGACTAAATCGCTGGAAAAAAAGATTGAGCCTGAGCCAATATAAGGTTCTGGACTGGTGTTTTCTGGACACAAATATACAGAGGCGCTTAGAGTTTGCCGAACCTCACAGCTAGGTGAGGTTAGACACTGACTTTATTTTTTAGGAAAAAGCATCACAAGATACTTGACCGTCATCTCTAGAGGTTTCCAGTTGGGGTCTGTAGAGGAGATTCTGCGCTCCCCCGAAACGGCTTTATAGGGCACAGGAAATTTTTTGTCTGTGCCCTGTTTTGGCGCTAATTGGACAATAATTTTGCCAAAATACGGCTCTAGCTTTGTATCTGTTAGCGGCACGATACCGCCATAAGGTCCCCCAAGTCCCACGATTTGGAACGGCCCCATTTTTTGCTGAAGTTCTGCAATGGTCATCCCAATGCGTAAATCTGCGGGGAGTTTCCACCCTCGACCCATTTCAATGGTTTCATAGGGTTTAGTTTTGGTTTTGTCTTGCCAAACCAAAGTTAAAGACCAGTCCGGCCCAAGGTTTATTCGGGTGCCAAATTCACGCTCTGTTTCTTTGGCATCGGGTGGGCGCACATCTGTTAATCGCTCAGCGCCAAATATTTTAACGAGGTCTTTGTAAGAAGTGGTTGCGGTAATGGGGCCAACACTTACACCTGGCACAACTTCTGTGTTGAGAGTCGCAGCACCTTGAGCAACGTTGAGAGGCGTAACTCTAGGTCGAAAGGGTTGACTCATGGTGACAGGCTGAATTCCTGCCCAGAGGAGTCCGGCGCAAATGCTTCCAAGTCCTATTTTGTGGACAGATGACGTTAAACGAGTCATGGGGTGTTGCTGTCTTATTTCAATCGTTTTTATAGAGAAAAAGACCCTTTTGTTAGGCTTTTGTTCCATTCTAGAGGTAGGCTTGAGCCTCGATCTAAACGTTTTGACTAAGCCAGGTGATCGCCTCCCGAATCCAGTCGTCTGTATTTGCACTTTTAGAGAGCGCCGTCTTTTGTCCCACGGCTTTAAGGGCATCTATAATTTCGCGGGTGCTGTAGCCTAAGGCCAACAGCGTCATTTCGACTTCAGCCTGTACTTCAGAGGCGGGGCCAGGTAAGGGAGCGCTTATTAATCCAGCCTGTTCGCGCCATTCTGCAAGTTTGGTGCGCAGCTCTAGGGCGATGCGCTCTGCGGTTTTAGCCCCTACGCCAGGGGTTTTAGAGAGGAGCTTAGTGTTGCTGCTAATGATGGCCTGAATGAGATCTTGTAAGCCAAACGTGTCTAACAGCGCTAGCCCAAGCTGCGGCCCAATGCCGCTAACGCTAATAAGCTGACGGAATAAGTCACGTTCTGCGACAGAGTGAAACCCAAAGAGAATCCACTGATCTTCACGCACCTGGAGATGGGTGAAAATTTGAATGCGATCGCCAATTTCAGGAAGCTGCTGGATGGTTCGGGTTGGAATTTGGAGGTCATACCCTACAGCATTAACGTCTAGGGTGATGAAGCTGCGGGGGCTGGAGCTACGCTGAAGTGATGCCAAAGTGCCGTTGAGATATCCAATCATGTTGATAGTGGCATTGCCCCAAGGTTGCTATGTCCTTGAGGATACCTGAGTTCACTACGTTGGATGAAGTGGATGATTAAAAGGGATTAAGCGGGTAGTGTTAACGCCGACGCAACGTTGCTGCGTAAACAGCGCTTTCATAAGACATCAACCCAAGATCTCAAACTAGAGAAGCCCAGGATGAAACGTAGGCGTCAGATTGCTCCATGATGCTCTGAAGTTCTTCGTGTTCCATAGCTTGGAGTGCCATGGATAGCCCCAGTTGGACAAGACTGAGCCGCTGTCTGGCTTCTTGGCTCAGTTCTTGGGCGGCTTCTTCTGTACAGGCCAGAATGGTGGCAGTCATGCTGAGATTATCGGCGGTTACGGCTAAGGCTTCGGCTAACAAGCTGGTAAACATAATCTCAACCCTTTTGGCTCAACTGGACTACTTCTTTATCATTAAGCAGATCTGCTGATTGCAAAACTGGATTATTACTGATCTTTGGGCGATGTCTCTACCCCTCTCTCAGGGTTTACGCGGATAGACGAGATGTGTGAAACCATACAAATAGTTTGATGTTGTTCTGTTGTAGGGCTTTGGAGTTTTACTTGATTAGCTCCAGAATTGCCTTAGCCTGTTTGGCATCCCCCTGCTTTTGATAAAGTTCTGCTGCCATTTTCAGGTCAGCCTGGGTCTCACTTTCAGAACCCTTATTGCTTAATTGCGCCATTGCGCGACCGTGATAAGCCCTAGCATTATTGGGTTCTAGGGCAATGGCGGCTGTATAATCTGCGATCGCCGCGTCGGGTTTATCGAGAGCAGTGTAGGCGATCGCACGATTGACATATACCCCTGCATCTTTAGGATTGACCCGAATGGCCTGGGAGTAGTCTAAAACAGCGGCATTTAAGTCTCCCATTGTGACTTGCACCATGCCGCGATTGTTGTAGGCGGGGGCAAATTTAGGGTTGATTTTAATCGCTTTGGTAAATTCGGTCAGCGCTTTTTTTAAGTCGCCCTTTGTCATGTAGTCAATGGCTCGGTTATTAATGGCTGCTGCCGACTGAGGGTTAAGCTGCGTGGCACGCTCAAAGCTCTTAGAGGCATCTTGCTTTTTGCCTAATCCTTCAAGGGCAACACCACGATGGTTAAAGGCTGCTGAATATTTAGGGTCAAGGGCGATCGCCTTATCGTAGTCTTTGACTGCCGCTACATTTTGCCCCAGCGCCATGTTGGCATTGCCGCGAAAAACGTAAGCCACGGCGGACTTTGGGTTGAGGGCAATGACACGGTTAAAGTCGGCGATCGCATTTTTAGGGTCAGCGGATTGAGTGCGCAATAGCCCTCGCTGAAGATAGGCCGTTGTAGCTTTTGGGTCTACGCGAATGGCTTCGTCATAGTCTTGGGCAGCGCCAGCAATATCTTGAAGTGCCATTTTTGCTAGACCGCGCTGAATATAAAGTTCTGCCCACTTTGGGTCGGTTGCCAGTGCGGTGGTGAGGTCGGCAATGGCGGAGGTGTTGTCTTTGCGTGCTGCGTGGGCAAGGGCACGGTAGTACAGCACTTTGGTGTTGGTCTTAGATTCGTTGGGCATCAGCGTCAGGGCTTCGGTAAATGTGGCGATCGCGCTTTTATAGTCGCCTTTGCCATACTGCTTTACCCCTTTTTGGAAGAGTGCTTTAGCCTGTTGGCTGAGTTTAGTTTCAGGCGTTGGCTTAGCCTTAACAGCCTGCGGCTTAACCACAGGCTTAAGCGTTTGACTAGGAGGTATTTTAGTCTTAGGAAGTGGTTTAGAATTAGGCTGTACAACGGCTGGAGTGGTTTTTACCTCGGACTTTGGGTCACTAGGCAAAGGTGTTGCACTTGCGACCATCGGCATTAGCAAAATAGCAGTAAGGTTACACCCCAGTAGCGATCGCGTTATTAAATGTTGTCTTACTTGCATCAGCCTGACCAAAGGTAATAACTTCCAATAAAATTGTATTAGATTTTCAAAAAAGTCTTCATTTTTATTAAAAAAGCCAAGATTTTCTAGATTTTAATTCAATTTCAAAGCTGGAGAAGTTTGAACCCCATCGCTTTTTAGAGGCTTGATTTATTTTATTTTGCAAGATGCTTTCGGCTTTCTCTGACGATCGCAAACCCTAAAGAAGTCTGATAGAGCGGTGTTTTAGAGAAAAATGAAGGGTACTTGTTAGCCCAGTTTGAGAAGGATTCCTGTAAGATGGAGGCGGTCATTTCTTTGTCGTACAGCAGTCGTTATGCCTAGCTTTTACGATGCAGCAGAAGACGGTTAAGAAGATTAAGGGAACTTCATTGTGGTAGCAAGTCCTCCTCAGGTAAAAACAGATTTGGTGTCGGGCAGACGCCTGTACTGGATTTTATCCAGTGGTTTGTTTATTAAT
>JBGSVR010000321.1:0-5204 GCA_041752855.1 Thermosynechococcaceae cyanobacterium | reverse complement strand
TTGGTCGGTAGGTAGTTTGGGTCGATGCCCGAGTGGTTAATGGGGGCGGACTGTAAATCCGCTGGCTACGCCTACGCTGGTTCAAATCCAGCTCGGCCCATACCTACGTTGCCCGTGTGGCTCAGTGGTAGAGCACACCCTTGGTAAGGGTGAGGTCATGAGTTCAATCCTCATCACGGGCTTTGGTTGAGAAAGCATATACAGTAAGGCTTTTGGGAGTTCTGAACGACTTCTGAAGGTATTTTTGATTTTCAATGAGACAGAATTGATTTTGAAATAGGAATAAAAGCCTTTTTAAGAGCGTTATTTGAGTTCCTGAAGATGTCTAAAAAATCGGACGTTGACAGGGTAGTAGTCTTATTTTCCACATAATTGATGAATACTGATTTCGGTGCCACGTTCGTTGCAGTCAATTGTTTGATTGAAACAAATGTGTATAGATTAGACATATTAGAGGTAAATCTCTTGGGTGTCTGTTGTGTTAAATGAGCTTATCAAATCAGAGATTTCTAGAATTGCCGTAGCACATAACCTTGAGTCGGCAGTATTGGAGCAATTTGCAGAATATGTAATTGCAAATCACAAGAAGAAACTGCCTAAGTCGCAAACAGTTAAACGACTGACCTTGACGCAGGTAAAGGCTAAGGTGCTGGAACACTTTGGGGTGCCAGATGTAAAAGCGCTTAAGAAGGCTCCAGCGTTTGTAATGGGGACAAATGGACAAACGGTGAAGCTGACGGGAAAGGAAGGCTGGGAGTCGCTCTATCGTCAGTTCATCGGCATTCTGCCTGGGGAAAATGGCGAGACGGGGTATGGGTGCGTCAATGGCATCAATATCTTTAGCTACGCAATGCCCTGGAAGGCGTTTGGACTGGATGGTGCAACTGCGACGACGGAGGATGTGAAGACGGTCTACCGGAATCTGAGTAAGATCTATCACCCTGATGTTCCAGGGACGGGCGATGCGCGGATTTTTGAGCGGTTGACGGTGTTTTACAAAAGCTTGACGGAGGTGTTTTAGATGACTGACATTTACATCACTTCGGAAAGACTGTGTAAAACGCTGAATATCCAGTCCCAGGAACTGCTTGACCTTCAAGCTTTTATTGATTCTGACCCTAACGACGAATGGGACTTGAAGGAGGGGACGGATTACAGGGTCGTCAACAAAGCAGGGCTTCGGGAATATACCTGCGCTGGGGCATTTGCTGTGGCGGAGTGCCTAGAGTTTAAAAAGAAAACGGAGCAGAACTGGTTTCAGAATCTGATCCAGACGCTGATTACCGCCATCAGAGGCCACATTCAGACAGCTTTTGTGCGAGAACACATCTTTAATAACAGTTCGTCGCTGGTGCAGAATAGCGGTCACTATTTTCTGTCTAAGGCAGATGTGGTGGCGATTTTTCGCTCCCGTGGGGACTATGTGCAAAAGATGTCAGTGGAGGCTCAGCGCTTGGAGAAGCCGCTGATTTTGGGTGAAGACTATTTGGATATTCCGGACAAGGGAATTTACTATTCGCTGTCTGGCATGATGAAGCTGGCTCATGCCTATAAGGTCAACATCACCCGTCGTCACCGAAAAGATTGGTGTTCGGATGTGGGACGCGAGGTTGCACCCTGCGTCACTGGCATCCTGAAGCAGCTTAAGCTTAGGAACGATGCGATAACTTCTGCGGTGAGTCAGGCCAAGACTAGAGCTGGGCAGACTTGCCAAGTCACGGGGGTTAAGGGAAACTCCATTCAACCCATCCCGATGGCGGGGCACCATCTTTTCTCCAGAGCGGAATACCCACTTTTGGTGGCGACAGTGGATAACATCATCTGCATTACGGTGGAGGTTCATAATCATTTCCATCAGTTTATGGGTGGTCATCACAAACCCTGTACGCTGGATGATTTTGAGCATTTCGTGAAGCAGTTCTATCCAGAAAATACGGAGGTCTTGCTTTGGCTTCAGGGCAAGCGGTTAATTTTAGGCAATCCGCAGTCCACTACAGCAAAAGAGCGTCATGTACTTCATCTGCCCTGGCCTATCCCTAAGCTTTTGCCTCCAGCTCAATAAAAAATAGGGAAAATAATGTGTTTGTGCGATTTGCATTTGAAATGAAGACGGTTGGCACTTTTAGGCCAATATTCAGGGTGCGAGGGCTAGTCTATGAATCCCGAGTAGCCAGTAAGGTAGGCGTGTGTGGGATGTTGTCGCCCAACAAGGTCAGCGCTCTTAATCCGTTGCTCCGGTGACGATCTTTGCTTCTGCTACGGTCTCAGACAATGAATTGCTCCCAGTGAGTAGAGAGCGCTGGTTTCTTCGCGGGAATGGCGCTCTCTTTTTGTTTGACTGAATCCATTATTCCTTTTACACAAGGAAATTGTATCACTTGACACATTTATTTTCCCTGTATAAAAGGGATGGCTGCATGGTTTGAGCTTATTGCTTGTGTAAATGGCTTAATACAGGGATATAATGTAAAAGTCTTAGTAAGGATAGCGCCATGCCAAAAGGGAACCCTAGCCCTGTTATTACGCCAGCGTTCAAAGCTCATCAGTTTAAGAGGGGAGATGACAGCACTGAGCCGATGGCAAAGAAAAATATTCAGCTACGGCTTACTGAGTCAGTAGATACTTTGGTGAGATCGCTACCCAACCGTTCGGCATGGCTACGCCGCGTCATCACCGAAGCTGCACAGCGTGAGCTGATGAAGGATGGTGAGACATGACCGAACGATGGACTGATGAAACCCTGGATCGGTTTGCGTCAACGGTGGCAGCTTCCATTCAGGCCAATAACTTAGTGATCGTCGCAAACAGTGAAGCGATCGCTGCAAATAGCGCATTGATCGCCGCAAACAGTGAAGCGATCTTATCCAGTAATGGACGCATGACTCGCATGGAGTCTGTAATGACTGAACTGTCTCAAACTCAGTTAAGGATGATGCAGGAGCTTGCTGAGTATCGGAGAAGCATGACTGAAATGCGCGCCGACTTCCGAGAGATGGTAATTACTCAAACTCAGATTCTTCAACGAATAGACGAGAACTCAGCAGAGATTCGAGGACTGCAAACCGAGAATCGCCGCATCTTAGATCGCGTGTTTGGTGAACAGTCAAATTAACCCCAATTTAGGGCGTACTACAGCCCATAACTTTAGGGCACTTACTCCGAAATCTACCCCGCTACTTTGTTGATAATGCTCAAAAGCTTTTCTATATATAATCTCTAGCCTGTGCTGTCTCACCCTTGCCAAGGGTGAAGTCATGAGTTCAATTCTCATCACGGGCTTTGGTTGAGGAACCACATACAGTAAGACTTTCGGAGTGCAAAAAACTTCTGAAGGTCGATTTTGCTGTCAATAAGACAGTATTGATTTTGAAACAGGCATGAAAATCTTACTCAGGGAGTTATTTGAGTTTCTGAAGATGTCTAGATAGTCTCAAAGATCAGCTGTTTCTAGACCCAGTTCACGCTTCAGCAGCTCGATCGAGTGGGGGTCAATATAGCTGTCACAGCAGACCACCTGAGGAATGCGGATGAGGTCATCGGCAGCCTTTGCGATCGCCGCTTTCACTGGGGCACAACTGGCGCGATCACAGATAATCGTCTGAGATTGCTTAATCAATGCCCGTAACCTAGTCGCATCTTGACATTGAGCCGTCATCACATAGAGATCTTCGCCCCGCACACTATGCACCATCACCTCCGCCACACCCAAAGTGCCAGAACTTAAGCTGACCAAGCCCACCCGAGAACCTGCGGGGAGCGAGTGGATTAGCGCCAGCTCACGCTGATAGTTATAAATGTCGATCGCAATAATGCGAAATGCTCTGCTGGCAGGTTGATCGGCCTGCTGTAGCTCTTTGAGTAAATTCTCAGCTTGACTGGTGAAATAGCGCACCGTCACCAGCGTTGCGGCACTGCGCTGGGTTAGCACCGCCGCCAAATCTTCTAAAAACACAAGCTGTACAGGAATCGACAGAGCGCTTTGTAGCTCCTGCACAATAATTTCCCCCGCGCCTAGGTCGTGGCGCGGCACCGTCACCAAAAGCTGGGTGCTGGCTCTTAGGCGCTCATCCATCGCCCGCAAAAATAAATCTCGCACTTGGTTAAGAGAATAACCCTGCTGCAAAAATCCATCCAGGCTTTGCTCAATCATTTCCCGAATGGGGACAGGCGTTGCATTGGCAGGTTGAGTACTTTCTTGCCCCAAGGCGCGCACATAGATGCCAGAACCCATGTGGGCTTCTACAAAGCCAGCCGTGGCTAAGCGCTCATAGACCTTACTGATAGTATTTCGGTGTAACCCTGTCTGCATCGCCAACTGGCGTGTGCTGGGCAGACGGTACCCAGGCGAAAACTGACGAGAGGCGATCGCAAAGCAAATCTGGCTAAAGAGCTGCGTTGAAGCCGGAATTTCGCCATCGGTTTGAATATGAAACTCGACCATGCTAAAGACTTAACCTATTGCGCGAAGACCTTACCTAACCTTAGAAGCATTTTCGATAGATTATGAGCCTCACTGAGCAGAGTGGTGGTTTACATTCCCGTTGGTGTAGCCTCGCTTAGGCAATAGGGTAGCCAGCGGTAAGCTGTATCCCAGCAATATCCTAAGACTCAGTCTCCAGAGAAAGTTGCTTAGCCTTGTCTACTTCTGCCGAAGAACGACGACGACGACGGCGTGGTGCGCTGCTTTCTAATTCCTCCTGAGTGGGTTCCATAGGAGCTTCAATCACCTCGTTCTGGACGAGTTCTTTCGGTATTGGTAGATCAATAGACTGCTCTACAGACTCCACCAGACTCGTTGTTATTTCGGGTTTTGCCGCTGCTGGGGTAACTTTGAGAATAGGAGATTTATCTTTGATCTCCTCTATGGGTAATGGTTCATCCTCTGAGGGTAGGTCAACCTCTAACGCCACTGTCGCTGCCACATCTTCTGGCAAGGGTGCCGTTGCGCCATCGCCATTGCCATTGCCATTGCTTTCGCTGGTGTCGCTGCTCACATATCCAGGCGGATGAATCTCGATCACCGCAGTACGGGGACTTTTGATTTCTCCCTCAAACAAAATTAAGGGTGAAATGCCCATAAATGCAAACACATCCTGCTCTTCGGTTGTCATATTGACCGAAATAATCTCAGGCGGCTTGTCTTCCCGCATCTTGATGCTGTCCAAACGGCTGGGTTTAGCGCGTTCAGGCAGTACTTTATCAGG
>JBGSVR010000320.1:0-3149 GCA_041752855.1 Thermosynechococcaceae cyanobacterium | reverse complement strand
GGGGCAGGAACTGTCCTCGCTAGACAATGATGGGCAAGCTCTACTTATCGCCCCAGTCAACACTGGAGGCTTTAAGCAACTTGCCCAAACGAAGTGTCGGAAACCTCTAGCCCAGCGAAGCGGCTAGATGGTAGTTCATGAAAAGCAGGTCTTTGAGTCCAATGATTATCGACTAACGCAACAGGGAACTGCCTTTAGCCTAGACGACGCGATAGGTCAGCGTGGAACCATTCTAGAGTTCAGCCAAGGGGTGCTAGAAGGCTCAATCGCTGTCGCAGACATCAGAAATCTAGAACGCCTAGCACAAGCACAGCAGCAGCGCGAAGGGGCAGAGGCTCAACAGCAGCAGACGGATGACCGTGCTGAATACGTGGCGATCACTCAACAGGTACGTGAAGAATTCGGCAATGTTTCTGCTGAACGAGTCGATATCGAAGTCTACTTGAGAACAGGTAAAAATGGCGATCGCATACTCGCTCAAAGTGACCATGTGCAAACGCTTGAAACACGCGATCAGGTGAAGCATTACACAGAGAGCATTCGGGCAAAGGCTTCTCAGTATCAAGAGGATCAAGCACTGTACAAGAAATTTGTATCAGGCATCCAAAAAGGACAAGGTACGCTCATCCCATACCGAGTTGACCTTGAAATCCAGTTTCAGGCGAGGCGCGTTAAAATTCAAAATCCTGAAAGGCTCCTGAGTCATAGCGAAGTCACAAAGACGTTTTCCAAAGAAGATCCTATAAAAGCACAGCGCTATATCAGGGTGGT
Organism: Thermosynechococcaceae cyanobacterium; assembly: GCA_041752855.1. GTDB lineage: Bacteria > Cyanobacteriota > Cyanobacteriia > Thermosynechococcales > Thermosynechococcaceae > JAAURS01. Next base: position 2,378 of record JBGSVR010000320.1, on the reverse strand, counting down.
TGGGGAACTTGCAACCATGTATGAAGATTTAAGGGGATCACCCAACCAGGAGGCGGTAAATCAGAGCATTCCGAAACTCGTTCAAAAAAAGCTTGCTGACCCAGTAGCTTTACAGCGAGTGAGACAGGAGGAAGAACTATATAGAAGGCAGCAGAAACAGCAGGGGCAACAGCTATAAACTTGATTCGATCAAGCGAACAAATTTCTTTAGCTCGATTTTTTGATCCTGCGTCAATGTTCGCACGACGTCACAAAGCTTATACTGAATATTTTTAGAGTCGGCAATCTTCCGAATATCTTTGAGAGAGAAAAGATCGGATGTTAATGGGAATTCAGAGGCAGTCGGATTTGTGGCGAGAAAATTATTGTTTGATTCAGTTTCAGAATGAACCAACTGTCCATCGGCAATAAATCTAGGACGTTGACAGAGGCTTGCACTCATAGAACTGAAGAAGCCAAGTGAGATACTCTGATTTTGACTAAATCTTCGTCCTTGAAAACTAGATTTTGCCCACAAAATAGGTAACTTTTTTGTTATTGAAGATTTTATTTCTATTGTAGTTTTATCAGTAAAAGGGTCGTATTTTATTTCAGAGCCAGCTAAGGCCCGTAATGCCATACTGTTCTGAAGTAGAATGAATAAAAAACAACCTAATAAATTTTTATTCATATTGAAATTCTCAGAAAATTACTGCAACAGAAGAAAATAATTATGTAAGCACAATTAAACTTACAATAGTTTATTCTAATAGTCGCTTTGTAACAGGAAGGCTAACCGACCTATTTATTCTATGATGGATGGACGTCGAATCAATTTAATACAAATCAGCCCCCTTGAAGCGATCCAAGGGGGCTATCGACAGAGAAATATATGTTTACGCCACCACTGGCTCTTTGTCCTTGGAAACCTCTCGCTTCGCCTGTGCTGACTCTACAGCAGCCTCAGACTGTTTTGCGCGTGACTGAGCCTGAGAGACAATCTGCTCAGTCGTTTTAGGCGAGATGTCCTGAAGCTCCTTATAGCCTGCATCATGTTGAGAGAGCATTTCAGTGACCGCTTTAGCCTCCATTCCTGAAGCAAAGGCAGCTTGAGCAACCTGCTTTGTCTTCTCATACCCCGTAGCTCTAACGTTTTGCGATAGCTCGTTGTATTTGACTTGGGACGGCGTTGAAACCTCAGCCTTGACCGACTCTTTCACGAAGGCATGTCCGGCTAAAACGTTACCGTCTTTCACATGCAGCAGAAGCTGACCACCGACCGATATCTTCACTTCCCCTTTGAGATTTGCGGGGTCTGACATCGCCTTTTGGAGCATTTCATGCGCTTGCTGGTCTAACTTACTGGTTTCAAGGTTATTGTTTTTTAGCTTAAAGACCGTTTGACCGTCCAGGTCAATTTGAGCATTCTTGATGTCGATGCCCCGAGAGCCAAACTGCATATTGAGCATGGATAGCGCGGCACTTTCATACTGCTTTTCAGCTTCAGACTGTGCAATGGGTGCAGACGGTTTGACTTGTTCTGCTTCTTCGGGTTTGTCAGCAAACAAAGGCTTTGGTTTAGGCTCCTCTTGAGCCACCATAGGAGTTGTCTTAGTCGCTTGTGGTTCGATAGGTTCAGGCGTAAATCCATTAACGCTAGGTTCCGCTTGTCCATTTCTTAAGAAATCAGGCACCTCAAGTGTTTGAGATTGCGTTTGTTCGCTTGGCGTATAGCGACCATCTTGAATCGCAGACTGTAATTGACCCTCAACAGTTTGCTTAAGAGCTTCATAGTTACTCACAGCATCTCGATAGAACTGTTCTTGGAGAAGATAGCTTTCTCCCTGCTCTACTCTATTCTGAAGTGCATTAATGTTTTGACGTTGAGCATCCAGCGCTGAATAGTTACGGCTAAGGGCAGTGTCGCCAATCCCATTGACCTTATCTGGGGTCAGTCCTTGAGCATCTTTAATATCAAAGTTTTCAGGAATCATGGTTTGTCCTTTAGGGGTGAATTTATCTTGAATTGACTTGATGAATGCTTGCGTTCGCTCAATGACATCAGCAGTCTTTTGGGAAACCTCAAAAAAGGATCGCACAATGCCCTTATCAGCAATGGCAGCGGCGAAAGCCTGAGTCGATTTAATGGCGGCGTTCCCAATCAAAACAGCCGTACCAACCTGACCGACCACTTGAGCGCTGGCATTGACAGCCCCCATCGTCATATTCTCTAGCGTGGTGCCCACCGCCCCAGCGACTGTATGAATGCCCATCCCTGTTGGCAATGCATTCATGAACGAGTTACCAAAGTGCGCCAAGGCACTGCCAGCAATCATCGTTGTCGCGGTTGAGGTAAAGCTACTGCCCAGATGCGTCGCACCCGATATCAGTAGGCCAGC
>JBGSVR010000319.1:0-10643 GCA_041752855.1 Thermosynechococcaceae cyanobacterium | reverse complement strand
AGCAGCCCATTTTCAATGGTGTCTAAATGCTCCTTTGCTTCTTCAATAAAATAGCCAAGTATCCGCTGTTGTTCAGGCTGCATGGGCACCCCCTCCTAAGATCTCCGTAAAATAGGCCAATGCTTGCATCATGGATCCGCTAAATTTCTGAGTGGTGAATTGGGTGTTGAATTGAGTGTTTAATGGCTTAGCTAAACTCTGTTCCATCGACTTTGAAACGCTCCACAGAAGACTGTAGATCGCGTGCCACGCCCACCAGATTACGCAGTGAATCGGATACGCGCTGAGCCTCTTGGGAGGTTTCTTGGGCAGTCAACTCAACGGACTGCATCACCTGCCCCACATAACGTGAGGTTTCAGTTTGTTCGGAGGTTGCTTTGGTAATAGAGCCAACCAACTGCTTAATCTGCTCAGACACCTGAATAATGTCCTCTAGAGAGTGTTTGGCCTGTTCCGCCCGTTGGGTTCCTTCAATAACCTGTTGAGTCCCCTCCTCCATTGCGGTCATCACAGAACTTGTTTCTCCCTGAATTTGAAGCACAATTTGCTCAATTTCCTTAGAAGACTTGGCAGCTCGATCTGCCAACTGACGCACTTCATCTGCCACCACTGCGAACCCTCGACCCGATTCGCCTGCCCGTGCCGCTTCAATACTGGCGTTTAACGCCAAAAGGTTGGTTCGAGAGGCAATCTGTGAAATTAGACCCACAATCTTAGAAATTTCTTGAGAAGATTCGGCTAACCGCTTTACCTTACGGGTCGTTTCCGCCACCGTTTCTCGAATCTGCATAATCCCTGCCACGGTGCTTTCTACCGCCTCTCCACCCCGTAGGGCGGCGTCAGATGCACGTCGGGCGACCTGGTCTGCGGCACGGGCGCTATCCGCCACTTCCTGAATCGAAGTGGTCATCATCTGTACTGAGTTCAGCGTGGCGGCGAGTTCTTCCGCCTGACGAAGTGCATCGGAAGATAACTCTCGGGCGAATTCTTCGTTTTCAGCAGCACCCTTGTTCACTTCCTGTGCCGCAACCTTCACCTGTTTAACGATTTTTTGGAGGTTGTAGATGGTGAGGTTAAAGGAGTCGGCGACCGCGCCCAAAATGTCGGCGGTTACTTCAGCCTGAACCGTGAGATCTCCCCGCGCTGCCCCTTCTACGTCGTCTAGCAGGCGAATCACCTGACGCTGAAGATCTTCTTTAGCCTTTTCCTGATCGTCAGCCTTTCGCTGAGAGTCCTTGGTGCTGGACTCAATAAAGTGAGTCATTTTGTTGAAGCTCTTGGCAAGCTGACCAAACTCATCATCAGAGAACTCGATCGCCTTAACTCCCCACTCGCCTTGCGCGACAGCCGATAGCTTAGTCTGCAAGTCGCTAGTAGATGCCTTAAGCTGGCGCGTGATAATTTGACTGAGCGCCAGAGTGGTCAGCCCTCCCATCGTCCCTGCGGCTAAAGCCCCTAACCCTTTATCAACGGAGATTCCTCCTTGTAAACTACCCACCACCAGTGCCGTTACGCCGACGACCACACCCGTAGATGCCGCCATAATAATGGGCTTCTTGTTGAGTGGCGCATTCTCAAAGGGTGCTAGCATTGGGAGCCGCCGTGAAACCACGTTTAATGCCGCAGCTTTGTCAGAATCAGCATTGAGAGTGCTGCTGGTGCCAGACGGACTCATCGAAACGTCTGGATTTTTAGGTTCACTAATGAAAGACTGCTGCTGCTCTACAGGCTTAATGGATAATATGCCCGTGGCATCCGTCTCCCAGTCTTCAGAAAAATCTCCTTCACTGTGTGGATGGACGGCGTCAGCGTTGGTGTCGAGATGAAAGTCTGCTTCCGTTTCGAGTGGAGCGGATCTATCGAGATTGGCTAGATGATCAGATGAGCCAATCTCGTCATTGTCTATATGATTGAGAAAATCACTGAAATCTTCCCCATCGTTTTGTGTGCGATCAGGTGAAGCTGCATGAGGCAAGTCACCATCCAATCCGTTTGTGTTTCCTTCTACAGAATTGTTAGCGTGAGGCGCATCGCCAGAATTGGCTTGCTCTCCAGAAAATTGACTATCTGACATCGAACCCTCTGGTTTTTGTGAACCTTTTTTACCCATCAAGAGCGTAATTTCTTCATCGTCATCAAACAGATCTGAAGCTTGAGCTAAATCAGTAGTATCAGAAGAATTCTCGTCAGAGTTTTCCTCTTGAAATAATAGATTCCGCCAGCCTGCATTTGATTCAGGCGCTTCTACACCCTGTTGCGTCGCTAAATTAAGATTGGTGGCGGCGATCGCCTCAACTCGTTTTTTAGCGCCTCCCAATCCCACCTGAATCTGAGTTGTTTCTCCTTCAGATTCAGAGTAAGACGACATATCGGGCCAATACTCTACTGGCTCAGTCATATCTTCGATCGAGCTATCGCCTAAAATTTGGGCAACATCTGACAGGCTGTTATTGGCACAGCCCAGTAGCTCAGGGTCATTGGTAACTTGTAATACCTGTTGGTAGTGGCGTTGTGCAACGTCGTATTGCCGTAGACAACTATAGATGTGACCGCAGAGCAACTGTAGATTTGGATCGTCCGGATATTCTGATACCAAAGCTTTCGTAAGAGATGCGGCGTCTTCATAGTGCCCCTGCATGTAAGCACTCACTGCCTGTTGATATTGCTGTGCATATTGAGTACTGAATGCCATTGAAATGCTCCTGACGGTTGTTCTACGGGAATCTAGATTTCACAACGCACTGACGACAAGGAAACTCGCGCTTTTTTTGATGTGACGCTAGAAAATACACTAACGGAAAAAGAAATTAAATGGATGACTTTCTTATGGATGGAAACCCAAGGAGAAGATCGCTATGCAGCCCATCGTGCTGACCTAAGAATGGATGCTGGGTCTAATAGCTGTAACGATGGCTCAGATAGTCCTTGCCACTCTCCCTTTAGAAAAGGCGTCATGCTGTCAACGGTTTGGCTGGAGATGGGCATGAGTTTATCTAGACTCAGCCATTCCATTCCCCTAACGCGCTCGACCGCTAGGCCAACCATAATGTCTTGAGATTCGATGACGATGATAGAGACTTCTGTGCGCTCAGTATTCAGGAGTTTGGCTCCACCCAAAAACTGACCCACATCAGAAACCCAAATCACCTGCCCTCGGAAGTTCAAGACACCCATGAGCATTGGCGAAACGTTGGGCACGGGGGTAATTTGATCGGGCACAATGGATAAAACCTCACGGATGCCCATGGCGGCTAAAGCAAACTCCTCGCCTGATTCAACGAAGAAGCGTAAGTACAGGTCTCCTTCTGGATTTTGCTGGGATGGAAAGCTAGATAAAGTCTCTGAGTAAGCATCATGGTTGGATACTTCGAGCGTAGAGGACTGAGGGTCAGGCAGATCAGGCCCATCGAACATAGCGATTAACCTTTGAGTAATTTTTGAATTGTAGATAAAAGCTCTTTAGGCTGGAAGGGTTTAGCAAGGTATGCATCTGCGCCCTGCTTCATACCCCAATAGCGATCAAATTCTTCTGTTTTTGAGGAGCAGAGGACAACAGGTAGGCTCTGCATGGTGGGGTCTGTCTTAATTTTGCGACAAACTTCATATCCATTCATGCGAGGCATGATGATGTCTAGAACAACGATGTCAGGCTGAACCTTTTGGATCTGTTCCCAGGCTTCGACCCCATCTGTTGCGACTAAAACCGTTAGCCCAAATTGCTCTAGTACGCTGCTCATCAGTTGACGCTGAGTCATACTATCATCAACAATCAACACCTTGACCATTCGCTAATACCTAGTTGCTGTGCTCTTTATGCGTGCAGTAGAACTTTTTCTGGTGGATAATAGAACCGCAGAAATAATGTAAAACTGCTGCAAACAAATCTAAAGTTTTGCGCTTTAGCGAGATGGTCTTAAGCCAGTCGGCTGATGACCAAATAATAGGTCGGTGAAGTCCGTAGACCTTCCTCAATTTAAGGCTTACCTATTTTCAGGCTGCACATCTATAAAAATGAGGAAATCATTAGTGGATGTACAGACTTGCTGTAGCACAAATATGCTTGCTCACTTAGGGTACCCGCTCGATAGAGGCAAATTACGCTATTAAGCGCCAAGAATACAAATAAGTTTTCGGGGGCTGTGTGATGGGATTGATCGGTTCTATAACGGCGCTCAAACGCAAAGTTTGCAGGAATTCTGAAAGGCGCAGCAAAGTTTTTACCAAAAACGCTCAGCCAGACATCCATTTCGAGATAAAATCAGGGACAACAGTTATGGAAGCTCAACGCTAACTCCTATGGATATCCTGACACTAGGCTGGGTTTCTTTGCTAACGCTATTTACGTTTTCGATCGCAATGGTGGTCTGGGGTCGTCACGGTATGTAGTATCGCCCACTCAGTTGATTGAGTTTATCTATCTCTAGCTCAGTAAAAGAAAGCGTGGAAGTTTCACCCGTCAGCATAATGTCGGCTGCGGTACTCGGGTTGCTCGTTATTGTGACGGGCGGCGTAGCGTATCTAACACTAGCCGAGTGGCGCGATCGCCGACGAAAAGATAATGAAAAACGCGAGGCCCGTCGCCGATAAGCTATGGCTTCAGTTCAAGAGACATTAAAAGACCGACTCCAAGCCGCGCTTGGAGCGGCCTTTGGAGATGAATTTGCGGCGATAGATCCAGTGCTTGGGGTAACGACGAACCCTAAGTTTGGAGACTATCAGGCGAATGTTGCGCTGCCGTTAGCAAAACGGGTGGGTTTGTCCCCCCGTGAGGTAGCGGCTAAAATTGTGGCAGCGTTATGTATTGATGACATTTGCGAGGTTCCGGAGATTGCCGGCCCTGGGTTCATCAATTTAACGCTCAAGCCTGCTTTTTTAGAAGGGCAGCTCAGGGTGATCGCCGCAGACTCTCGCTTGGGTATCCCAACGGTTCAACATCCGCAGCGCGTGGTGGTAGATTACCCCAGCCCTAACATTGCCAAAGAAATGCACGTTGGACATCTGCGCCCGGCAGTGATTGGGGAATGTTTGGCGAGAGTGCTGGAGTTTTTGGGGCACGACGTGCTGCGGGTAAGTCATGTCGGCGACTGGGGCACGCCCTTTGGGATGCTGATTGCCCATTTGCGCTCACAATACCCCACAGCTTTAGATGCAGATAACGACTTAAGCTTGGGCGAACTGTCTATGTTTTATCGAGAGGCGAAGCAGCGGTTTGATGCCGACGAAGCCTTTCAGGATGCGGCGCGGCTGGCGGTGGTGCAGCTTCAGGCCGGAGATGCTGAAACGCTTAAGGCTTGGAAAATTGTCTGTGACCTGTCAAAGCGCTCCTATCGGTTGATTTATGACCTGATGGGGGTTTCTCCAGAGATTTGCGATCGCGGCGAGTCATTCTACAACCCGATGCTGCCGGAGGTCGTTGCAGCACTGGATGCGGCAGGGCTACTGGTAGAAAATCAGGGTGCCCAGTGCGTGTTTCTTGAGGGCTACACCAACAAGGCGGGGGAACCTCTGCCGATGATTGTGCAAAAGTCTGACGGGGGGTACAACTATGCCACCACAGATTTAGCCGCTATCCGCTACCGGATTCAGGCGGATAAAGCAGAGCGGCTGGTCTACACCACAGACGTTGGGCAATCGAATCACTTTGCCCAGGTGTTTCAGGTGGTGCGTCGCGCTGGATGGGTGCCAGAGACGGTAGAGCTAGTCCATGCGCCCTTTGGTTTGGTGCTAGGAGAAGAAGGGAAGCGCATAAAAACCCGCTCTGGCGATACGGTGCCACTGAAGGATTTGCTGGAAGAGGCGATCGCCCGTACCCGTGCAGATTTCCAGCAGCGCTTACAAACCGAAGATCGCTCAGAATCTGAAGATTTTATTGAAGATGCCGCGCGAACCATCGGTATTGGGGCGGTCAAGTATGCAGATTTAAGCCAAAACCGCACCAGCAACTATATCTTTAGCTACGATAAAATGCTGGCGCTTCAGGGCAATACGGCACCCTACATGCTGTATGCCTACGTTAGGGTGCAGGGCATTAGCCGTAAGGGCAACATTGATTTTGATCAAATTGCGTCGGATTTACCGATTGCCCTTGAAGACGAAGCAGAGCTGGTGTTGCTCAAGCACATTTTGCAGATGGCAGACGTGATTGCTCAGGTTAGTGAAGACTTGATGCCGAATCGTTTGTGTCAGTATCTGTTTGAGCTAAGCCAAAAGTTTAACCAGTTCTATGACCGCTGTTCGGTTTTGGATGCGCCAGAACCTCAGCGCACCACAAGGCTGCTACTGTGCCACACCACAGCACGGACGCTTAAGCTAGGGCTTTCTCTTTTGGGGATTTCTGTTTTAGAACGAATGTAGTAGGAGTGCAAGGTCTTGCACCTCTATAGGGTGGATTTCTGAAGCTTAGGATCGTGAATTAAATAACGTCAATAATGTCCAATTTTTAGAAAACCCTCATGTACGTAGGGGCAGGTTTAGCTGATATTGCGTTGGAGAATCCTAGATTTATCGGCAAAACCTGCCCCCTACAAAACCTGGGTGTTATTTTATTCTCATTCCTTAGAGATTGCCGCCGAACCCTTGAGGTACCAGCGCCAGGGAATCTCGACGCCCTGAGTTAGCCCAATACGAGTAGTTTGAACCAGTTCTAGAGATGAAATTTCTGCATCCTCCTCCCGTAAAGGATGCTCAAGCCAAAGGGGCTGACCGTGCATCAACGGAACCTGGCTCAAGCTGCGATCGATCTCAAGACATCGACAGAGTTTGCCTGGGCCTGCTGCCAGCCTCGCTTGAGCTTTGGGCGAGAGTGCTGGATCTAAATTTACGTCCTGTAGCGCAAGGGCACGAATCAAAACGGCACTGGCTACCCCATCTTGATCAGTCACAACATTAAAGCAGTGGTACATGCCATAAATTAAGTAAACGTAGCTATAGCCCGCAATACCAAACATCACGGCATTACGCGGGGTGCGTTTGCGGTAGGCATGACAGGCAGGGTCGTCAGGGCCATAGGCTTCTGTTTCAACAATGATGCCCCGCAGCCGTTCGCCATTGGGGAGCTGCCGAACGAGGACGCAGCCAATGAGGTCAGGGGCAACTTCTGGTGCAGGACGAGAAAACCACTGCGGCTCAATGACGGGAGAGGGGTGGGTTGAGGTCAAAACGTTGTGAGCTGTAGAGGGCAAATTTTGGCAGCGTTTAATTCAATTGTAAAGACGTTGCAGTTTCAGCAACCGCGCACCGATTGATTCAGGGTTGCGCCATTGTTATAAAAGCATGAGCCGTTCCGTCAGGAGAATTGAGCCAGTTCGAGGAATTCACCCAATATCTTGCGCTAGGGTCTGCCGACAGACTAATAATGAGGGTGCATTGTATTCAATGACACCATGGATTCTTCTGTCGAGCTGATCGCCACTCCCGTCCCTTCTCTCACTGACCACCGTCAGTGGGGCACCGCAATGGCGCAGCCGACTGGCGATCAGCTCGACAATATCAAAACGCAGATTGACTTAGTGCTGATGTCTCTAGAGGCGTTGACGGGCATTGGGTCTGAAGCCATGCTCCAGGCGGCTGCCGATCTGGGTGTGCAGGAAATGGTGGGCGATCGCGTGGCGCTTTGGCGGCTGCGGCAGTCTAACCCGATCCGGCGGGGGACAGGCGGACGCAAAAAGCTGGATATTGAAGAAGCGCGATCGCTAGTGCTGATTAGCTGCCATCTGGCTCAAAAACACCATGAAACAATTCGTCGTGCAGTTTGCCTGCTTGAGGAATTAACCGAGCAAAACCGACCACCCCACCAAGCCGCATTGCTCGGAGACTACCTCGATCAGTTCACAAACTTCTACCAAGAACGGATGGAGGATGACCACCGCACCCCAGCAGCCTTAACCGATATCGGGTTAAAACTGTTAATAGACCTCTTGTTCTATAGTGCGCCCCAAGGCATTCGTCGGTTGTGGATGGCTCTCTTAGATCGCACCCAGTAAATCTGAATTATCCTTTTATTCCATGATTCCTTTGGCAACGAAGCGTAATGTCTGTTCTTAGCCCCACCATTTCTAAGCTATACACGCCGCCCACCTGCACGCTTGAGGTGACGGCGAAAACATCCTCCCTGTCGCGGTGGACGCGGACACCAGCCGTTAAATCACTTCAGTTTTTGCTCAGTTTTGACAGTTCAGCACAGCGTGCCCGTGAACCGATTGAAATTTATGGCGATCAGACCCAGCTATCAGCGCTCACAGAAACCGTAACCCAGTACATTCAGACGGTTTTGGCAAGCCGAGCAACGGAGCTACCGTTATCGGGGTCGCAAACTGAACCGTCAGCGCCAGCCCCCGATGATGCGACGGCTCAACTTGCGCTGCGGCCTCGCAGCCTGCTGACCCATGAATTAATGCTGGGCAGCTTAGCCACGGCTCAATCCGGTTCAAGTCTGCTGCTGAAGGTATCTCAACTCTATGATTTGGCAACGGCGCTAGAAGACTGCACAACTGACCTCCAGCAAATGCCAGCCCTGATTGCAGCGGAACGCCCTGTTGCTGTAATGCCTTTTCTTAGAAGCGCTGCGGTGGTGTTTCTGACGGTGGGTCTAGGAACCGCTACTTGGCGACTATTTCAGACTGGACCTGTTGCGGTTAACCCCTCCTCATCGACCTCAAAAACCGCAATGGCTCCATCTGCGACGCCGCTTCCATCGGTACCGTCTACTTTCCCGTCTGCGCTTTCGCGTCCCCTTAATTTGCCGTCTATTCAGCTCCCTAACCGTTCTGACAACTCTATTACTGCCGAACGTTCAGGAAATCAAAACCTAAATCAAACCGAACCGTCCTCATCTGCAAAGCCTCAACCCGCTGGGCAATCTCGCGCTACCACCAACGCACCGCCTCAAAGCATTGCGAGTCTTCCGTCGCTTGAACTCAACCCGTCTGAGCCAAACGCTGCCGGATCTCAGGCTGATGCCTCTGCGCCGTCTAGCGTCGGAAGTACAATGCGTTCTAGAGCTTTGTCTCAAGCCCTTGAGTCGGCTCCTGCGCCTCAAAGATCGGCTGCTGGGCAATCGACCTTGTTTGATACCACACCACAGGTGGCTGAAGTTCGTGATTATGTAGCATCTCGATGGCAACCGTCGTCCCTTCCGCCCAAGACGCTAGAGTATCGGGTGACGGTCAATACAGATGGGTCGCTCGGTGCGGTTGAACCCCTTGGTGCGTCAGCCCAGCAGTATCTTAATCAGGTGCCACTACCCCAGGCTTCTTCTGCGTTTGTCTCTGGGTCGGGCACCCGTTCAAATATTCGGCTCCTGCTGCGTCAAGATGGCACAGTCCAAACTTTTCTAGACGAAGCGAGTCAATAATGATGGCTGAAGCTTCTCCACAGACTGTTTTGGCCTCGGCGCTGCCTACTCCACATTTGCTGAGTGTGGCTCCGATGATGGATCGCACTGATCGCCATTTTCGCTACTTTATGCGACAAATTACGCGCAGGACGCTGCTGTATACCGAAATGGTGACGAGCGCTGCTATTATGCATGGTGATCGCCATTATCTCCTCGATTTCTCACCCGCCGAAAAGCCTTTAGCACTTCAGGTCGGCGGAGATGACCCCAAGGCGCTGGCGCTATGTGCCCAAATTGCCACAGACATGGGCTATGACGAAATTAATCTCAACGTAGGTTGCCCCAGCGATCGCGTCCAGAGCGGTAACTTTGGCGCTTGCCTTATGGCTCAGCCAGAGCGGGTGGCAGAGTGTGTGGCAGCGATGCGGCAGGCAGGGTCTATCCCTGTGACGGTCAAGCACCGGATTGGCATTGATGACCGTGACGCCTATGAAGATATGGTCCAGTTTGTGACGGTCGTTGCAGCAGCAGGGTGCGATCGCTTTTCGGTACATGCGCGTAAGGCATGGTTACAAGGCTTAAGCCCAAAAGAAAACCGTGACGTGCCGCCGTTGCGCTATGCAGACGTGTATCGGCTTAAGCAAGATTTCCCGCATTTAGCGATTGAAATTAATGGCGGTATCCAGACGCTTACTCAAGCGCAAGATCATCTAAAACAGGTCGATGCGGTCATGATTGGGCGCGCTGCCTACGATAACCCCTTTCTATTTGCGTCAGCAGATCGGAGCATTTATGGCGAGAATTCTTCGTCACCTACCCCTGAATCTATTGTGGATGCGATGCTGCCCTACATTGTGCAGTGGACAGAGCAGGGGCAAAAACTGCACAAAATTACGCGGCACATGCTTCAGCTTTTTGCAGGTCAACCTGGGAGCCGTCAATGGAAACGCTGTTTGACGGAGCGATCGTCTGAGGTAGGGGCTGGTGTAGAGGTGGTTCAGTTGGCACTCTCTCAAGTGTTAGCAGTACAGGCGCGTGGGACTGAGATGCTTTGTGGGCTTCCTATCCATTAGTTTCTGGTTAGAAACTAATGCGATTCTTTGCTTCATACATTAAGGTAGAGCCAATGGTATGAAGAAGGCGATCGCCGCTCTAGCAAGTCGCGCTCTCAAGCTAAAGCTATGGCTGCGGACTCCTGATGCGTAGCTATCGCCTAAGCGAAGGGAAGGCTCAAGTCTTGAGTGAATATCGTTAAGGTAAAGCGGCTTTTCTTGCCAGATTGGTCGGGCAACGGGCTTTCTAATGTCAA
>JBGSVR010000318.1:0-3294 GCA_041752855.1 Thermosynechococcaceae cyanobacterium | reverse complement strand
AAAGTCCCACTTTGCAGGGCTTGCTGTGGCAAAAACCTGAGCGCCAGCTCGTTGCGCTAACTGCACTGCTGCCTGACCCACGCCCCCCGCTGCGGCATGGATGAGGACGCGATCGCCCTCTTGAATATTCGCCAAATGGTGTAGACCGTAGTAGGCCGTCAGAAACGCAGTAGAAAGGGTTGCGGCTTCTGCCATGCTCAGGTGTTCTGGCTTGCGGATGACACACTGGGCTGGCACGGTCACAAAGTTTGCCATACTGCCGATCGCATTGGCGGCAATCACTTCATCCCCAATCTGAAGCCCTTCAACCCCTTCGCCCATTGCCACAACCCGACCCGCACATTCCCCACCAAAGGGTACGTCAGCGGCATTGGATAAACCCATTTGCGCGAGATAAGCCTGAAGCATCCCCAGGGCATTCAAAACATCGCGGAAGTTAAGTCCTGCGGCATCGACCTGAATTTCTACTTCTGTGTGCCCAGGCGATCGACGGCTGACGGGAGCCAGCATCAGATTTTCGAGAATGCCGTAGCTAGAGATTTTGAGCTGGAACGCGGCATTGCTGTCAGGGCGCTGAAGCAGGGCGCTTTGCTCAGGCTCGTGACGGATGAGCCGCGCCACATGGCGATCGCCTTGACGATAGGCAATCTGATCCTCCCCGTCTGGAAAACAGAGATCTGTCACAAGGGAGGAGACATTATCGTGGTCTGGGTCGAGATCTAGGCGAACGCATTGCAGATCGGGATACTCTAGGGCGATCGTGCGGCCTAAGCCCCAAAGGGCAGACTGCTGAAACTGGAGTGATGCTACGCCAACAGCCCCAACGGATTGAGCGCCCTGAGTGACAAGCCATAGACGCGGAGATTCAGAAAAACTGACTTGGCCTAACGCCTGCATCAAATGCAGCGCACTGCCACAGCCTTGGACTTGGGCTGCGGTTAGATCTGATCCGAAGCGTGGAAGTTCGGACGACTCAGCTAAACTCCAGAGGTGAACCACGCCAAACAATGACGGCTGGACACTGACAATGCCCTGTAGCAATTGTTGAAAATGTTCAGGGTTGGCAGGATCCACGCGGTAGCTCTGGGTATCCACCTGCTCGAAGTGAAGATCGGCAAAGACCAAAATGCAAGAGTCTCCCTGCATCTGTAGTTGCTGGCTTAACGCAGTACCTACGCCTTGAGCATCTGCAAAAATGAGCCACGTTTTAGGCGATCGCTTCTCCCCAATTGTCTGCCCTGTTGTTTCTTCATCCTCCACAGGCAGCGCAGCGTGGGACTTGGCAATCCAAGCCAACTCATACAGCCAATTACTGCGATCAACCTCCTGCTGTAGCAACCGCTGAAGCATTCGGCGACCCACGGCTCGAAGGGTAAACCCTTCAATCTCAGCCACTTTCTCACCTGCTGCATCAAACAAGGTTAAGTCAGCACAGACCTGTTTTGCATCAAAAGATTGCAGCCGAGCATGACACCACACGGTATCTTGAGCCACACGACTATAAACCTGGAATCGTCCTAAAGCCACAGGCAAAAACGTTTCCTTGCTGCCTAAATCTGCCGCGCCCAAAACCTGAAAGCAAGCATCTAGCAGCGCAGGATGAAGGGTATAGTTTTCTATCTCTGTGCGCTGCGTATTAGGAAGCTGAATCCGTCCTAGGGCTTGATTTTCGCCCCTCCAGAGTGCTTGTACACCCTGAAAACTGGAGCCATAGTACAGTCCTCGATCTTGAAGCTGACGGTAAAAAGTCGCAATCTCAATTGCTTCAGCACAGTCGGCCTGGATCTGATCTAATGCTGCCCCGTCGGCCTGGGCCGACGGCGGCGTAAACACCAATTTGCCCGTGGCATGACGCACTGAAGAGAGCCGTGTAGAATCAGCTTCCTGAGGCAGGCTAAAAATTTGGAACCCATAGCTCGATAGCCCTTCAGGGGTGAGCTGGAGTTGGAGCGTAGCGCTGTCTTGTGCATTGAGTAAAAGCGGCTGCTCAATAACCACCGCCTCAATTTGCCAAGAACTCTCGTTAAACACCTGAGTTGCGGCGGCAGCAGCCATTTCTAGATAGGCGGCAGCGGGTAAAACGGGCTGCTGTAAAACACAGTGATCTTGTAGGTATGAGGGCGATCGCGCACTAATCTGAGACTGATACCGCAGCTCTGAAGTCCCCGCCAAGGGCAGCTTAAAGCCTAACAGCGGATGCAATGTCTGCTGTTCTGAGCCTTTAGAAAGCGATGCAGCACCGTTCTTACCTCCCGCCTTCAGCTCTTCCTCAGACCACCAGTACCGCTGCCGCTGGAAAGGATAGGTCGGCAAATTCACCCACTGGCGAACGTAGTCTTGCTCAAAGCCAGCCCAGTCTACCGCTACGTTATAGAGATACAGCGCACCCAAGCTGTGAAGGATTTGCTGCCAGTCAGGTTGCCCAGGCCGCAGACTGGGGAGCCACAGATTTTCTTCGTCGGTTAGACAAGTACGCCCCATCCCCAACAGAATCGGCTTTGGTCCAATTTCTAGAAACACTCGATACTCTTGGCGCGCGAGGGTATCCATGCTGGCAGCAAACTTGACGGGCTGACGAATATGTAAGCACCAGTATTCTGGACTCGCAATTTCAGCACCAATCAGGTCGCCCGTAAGATTAGAAATAAGGCTGATGCGAGGACGAGCATAGGCGATTTCTGACGCGACTTGGGCAAATTCCGCCAGCATTGGCTCCATCAGTGCCGAGTGAAAGGCATGGGAAACCTGGAGGGGCTTGGTTTTAATGCCCTCTGCCTCTAGTTCCGTCACGATAGCCGCAATGGCGACCTGCTCACCAGAGATGACGATGCTTTGAGAGCCGTTAATGGCGGCGATCGCTACCGAATCCCCATAGCGCCGCAGAGCCGCCGTCACCTTGGCCTCATCTGCCAAAACAGACACCATTGCACCATTCTGGGGCAACGCCTGCATCAAACGCCCCCGTGCCGCAATGAGCCTTAAGCCGTCTTCTAGGCTAAATACGCCTGCAATACAGGCCGCCACATATTCCCCCACGCTGTGCCCCATCACGACCGCAGGGGTAATACCCCAAGACATCCAGAGCTGAGCGAGGGCATACTCTAGGGCAAACAGTGCAGGCTGCGTGTAGGCCGTTTCGTCGATGGGGCTGTGCCCTTCCGCTTCGGGGTACAACACCGACAGCAGCGACACCTTTAGCTCAGGTCGTAAAATCTCATCACAGCGGTCTAATACTTTCCGAAAGGTGGGCTGAGATTCATACAGCGCTCTGCCCATGCCCACATACTGCGAGCC
>JBGSVR010000317.1:0-2685 GCA_041752855.1 Thermosynechococcaceae cyanobacterium | reverse complement strand
TGCACTGGTCAGAAAAAACGGCAGATGGACTGGCTGCTTTGAAGACAGTTACGTTGAATCAATCTTGGGATCTTTACTGGAAAGAACAGAAAGTACTTCCACTGGCAGTTGTTACGTAGCACAGACCTTATCAGCGCTAACGGTTTAAGCGGTTCTGCCAGACCTGTACCTTACGGTTATCACTCAGTCCATGCTCTACAAAGAAGAAGTGACCCCCAGGCTTGAGAACACGATAAATTTCCTGCAATGCTTGCGTCACGTTTGAGATGCTACAAAGCGTCCATGTGCTGACAACACAATCAAAGGTCTGGTCTGCCATTGGTAACGATTCGCTGCTCAAGGTTAGGGACTCTACTTCAAACGTAGGCGGGGTGTTTTGAAGCCGTCGCGCTGCGATCGCACGGGCACCAGAATTGTTATCAACCGTCGTCAGTTTAGTTACAGTCTCTGGGTAGAAGGGCAGATTTAAGCCTGTGCCAAACCCGATCTCTAGAACGTTACCAAAAGTATTGGCAAGCAGTGAACGCCTATGCGCTGCAAGGGTTTCTCCAGACATTGATAGATCCATCAGTCTGGGAAACAGATATCTAGAGTAGAGATTCATTTGAGCCTAGCCCCATCCAGCAATCCCTCCTTCTTAACATTTTTCGGTGTCTGAGCCACCGCTCCCTTCGGCTCAACTTCAGCTTTGCCCTTTGCCACTGCCCCACCCGCACTTTTCGGAGGCTGGGCGATCGCCTAATAGAAGTGCTGGGGTTGGTCGGTCAGGGAATGGAGGGAGGCTGATTCAATGATGGTAACGAGTTTTGGCGCGGCCTTCAATTTCCAATACCATTACGAGAAAGATAGCAAGTAAAATCATTTAGCCCAAAACGCGGTCATCATGAGCATCAACTATATTTTCAGCATCAATAGCGGCAGGTCAGGTTCCGATTACCTGACAGAAATCTTTTCAAAAACAACGAACGCCTTCAGCATGCATGAAGGATTTCCCATCATGAATGGCAAACCGATGCAAGCCTTCAACCAAGGGGAAGACACCGCATTGCGCCAACTCATGCCTCTGAAACTGCAACAAATTAACAACAGCAGACAAAAAGGTAAAAAAATTTACTGTGAAACAAATCATTCCTACATCAAAGGCTGGGGCTATCTCATCCCTGATGAATATATTCCCCAAGAAGAAATTGGTGTCATCATTCTTCGCAGAAATATTGATGACAGTGCCTATAGTCTCCTTAGAGTTCACGATATTCCTAGCTACACAGAGTTTAGTCGGACTTGGTATCTTTCTCCCGAAGCAACATTTAACTTAAGTCATCCACCTGCCAACGCCAATGCCTATGAACTCTGTCGCTGGTACATCCAAGAAACTAATTTAAGAGCAGAACACTATCAGTCCAAGTTTCCGAATATCACCTATTTTGAATGTAATTTAGAACAACTCAATGACTACAACTTTGTCCTGGAAATGTTCGAGATCTTTGGATTAAATCCTTCACCCGACCTAAAAACAACGTGTGGCAATCCCTTAAATAGTCGGAACGAGTGGCCCAAACTGTCGCTTGAAGAACTTCTTGAAGTTTCTCCTTACCCAAAAGTTGATGATTTACCTCCCGAAGACCGCGATCATCGACTCAAACAAATGCTCGATTACATCAAGCAAAACTATTCCAGAGAGATTCGGCAGATGGAGCCGAACTATGCAATGGGAGGTACATTAGCCCTAGCGGCAATAAACATCGTAGCGCTTGCTGAAGCTGAACTAGAAAACCATTTTAAGGTCTCACTTAAATTCTCAGAATTGGAAAAAATCTTGATTCTAGAATTGACCCGTTCGATCAATCGTCAAGATTTTTCCTTTGTCTTTGCTAAGCGTCACGTTATGCCCAGCATTCATTATCAGTACGACTTTAACTGTATTCCAGACCTACAAACAATTATTGTAATCCTAGGAATTACAGCTATTCCTAGTCTTCTGAAGGTCATCTTTAAAGGATTATGGGGCAGAGATTATACCCATCGACTAGCGGGATCTTAAGTTCACTAATGATTTTGCAACGAAAAATCATCCACGTCGATATGGATGCCTTCTATGCTTCTGTAGAACAGCGCGATAACCCCAAATATCGAGGTAAGCCCTTAGTCGTGGGTGGCAGTCCCGATAAGCGAGGTGCAGTCGCCGCCGCCAGCTATGAAGCCCGCCAGTTTGGCATTCATTCTGCCATGCCATCGCGCACTGCCATCCAACGCTGCCCACACCTCATTTTTGCCCCGCCACGGTTTGAGGTCTACCGTGAAATATCAGAGCAAATTCGGTCGATCTTCCTGAACTACACCGACTTGGTAGAGCCATTGGCCTTAGATGAAGCCTATCTAGACGTGACCGTGAATAAAAAAGGCTTCAACTCAGCCACCGCGATCGCCCGTGAAATTAAGCAGGCCATTTTGCAACAGACACAGCTCACAGCATCAGCAGGTGTCTCTTTCAATAAGTTTCTAGCAAAGATCGCATCTGGGATGAATAAGCCCGATGGATTGACGGTTATTCAGCCCAATGAAGCTGAGCCATTCATAGAGGCGTTACCGATTGAGTCATTCTATGGGGTAGGACGTGCCACAACCACCAAGATGCAGGAGCTAGGTATCCGCACAGGTGCAGATCTAAAGCAGCATAGCGAACGC
>JBGSVR010000316.1:0-2750 GCA_041752855.1 Thermosynechococcaceae cyanobacterium | reverse complement strand
CTCTCCGCCGTTTGTTCTCCCCTCGCATAGGAGCCAAAAATACCTAGCCTCGTCACCTGATATTGCTCTCGCAATAGCGGCTTACTCTGACGCAAAACTTGCTTAAAATCATCTAATGTCTTCATCGTTTCTCCATCAGCGCGTGCGTCTGTTCAAACCACTCTTCGTCCTGATATCTATTATCGCTGGGTTCTCCGTTTCAGAAACATCCTGATTCCACACTGCTCTCTTGCTCCTATCCTCTTGTCCACAGTTTTGGTCTTCTAGAAAAATCAGTTCTTTCATATCAAGCAGCCTAATCCTCTTCAGACGTTTTGAATTTGGACTTGCTGGCGAAGCAATGGGGCTTGACGCGACTGGGATTGTGTGGATAGACTGCATTAAGTTGAACCGAAAAGGTTTTTATGAACACACAGCAGCGATCGCCTCACATCGTCACTAGCCAAATGCTTGGTCTAGGACTGCTGCTGCTGCGCTAGCGCGCATATAGTGTTGCTCTAAATCGACAAAATTTTTCATAATCTCAGGATTTTGCTGGATGTCTACTCGTTAGGGCATTCAGTTTGATTTTGATAGAGTTTTGCCTCAATCGCTGGCAAATCTAGCGTCTGTGAAGGGGAATGGTGTTATCCATCTCCGTAAATCTTTTTCACCAAATTAGGAGACTGTTATGCAGCTAAATCTAAGACTGCGACTATTGGCGGGTTGTCTGGCTCAATCTCTGCGGCACTCGGACAACCCTATTTTTGCCACCCATATGTACTACAAACCTAAAGCACGCTATCGATCATCATGTTGAACAAACCCGCCGCGAAGTATCAACCCTTTACGCCTGTTGATTTGGCTGATCGCACTTGGCCGTCTCAAACCTTAACCCATCCTCCGATTTGGCTGAGTACCGATCTTAGAGATGGCAATCAGGCTTTGATTGAGCCAATGTCTGTCCCCCGCAAGCTCAAAATGTTTCAGATGCTTGTGGCGCTGGGCTTTAAAGAAATAGAGGTTGCGTTTCCGTCCGCCTCACAAACCGATTTTGATTTTGTCCGCCATCTCATTACAGCGCAGCTCATTCCAGAAGACGTGACCATCCAGGTCTTAGTCCCTGCTCGTGAGTCTTTAATCCGCCGCACGTTTGAATCGCTTCAGGGTGCGCAACGGGCGATCGTCCATTTGTATAATGCAACTTCTCCGGTGTTTCGCCGCACGGTGTTGGGGTTAGACCGTCTGGGCACAGTTGGCCTTGCGACTGCTGCGGCAACGCTCTTTAACGAACTGGCAGCAGAGCAGCCCCAAACCGAATGGGTTTTTCAGTATTCACCAGAAACCTTTACAGCGACAGAACTTGAGTTTTCTAAAGATATTTGTGATGCGGTGTTAGAAGTTTGGCGACCCACACCCAAGCACAAAGCCATTATTAACCTTCCGGCAACGGTGGAGGTGTCAACCCCAAATGGCTTTGCCGATCAAGTGGAGTGGATGCATCGGCATTTGGCGCGGCGAGACAGCGTTATTTTGAGCGTGCATACCCACAACGATCGCGGGTGTGGCGTTGCAGCAGCGGAACTGGCGCAGATGGCTAGGGCTGAGCGAGTGGAGGGCTGCCTCTTTGGGAATGGCGAACGCACGGGCAATGTAGATTTGGTGACGTTGGCACTGAACCTTTATACCCAAGGTATTCATCCTGGTTTAGACTTCTCTAACATCAACGAAGTGGCGCGGACTGTAGAAGACTGTACGCAGTTGCCCATTCATCCTCGGCACCCTTACGTCGGCGATCTGGTGTTTACGGCATTTTCGGGTTCTCATCAGGATGCGATTAAGAAGGGGTTTGCCGTTCAGCAGCCGGAGGCAGTTTGGGAAGTGCCCTATTTGCCTATAGACCCTGCTGACGTAGGACGCAGCTATGAGTCGGTGATTCGGGTAAATAGTCAGTCGGGTAAGGGCGGAATGGCGTTTTTGCTAGAGCGCGATTATGGTTTAGTGCTACCTCGACGGCTGCAAATTGAGTTCAGTCAGGTGGTGCAGCAGGCAATGGATGCCCAAGGGACGGAATTTTCTGCGGCAGACCTTTGGATGCTGTTTGAGCAGGAGTATAACCTGTCTGCACCATTGGTCTATCAATCTCATCATCTTTCTGAAACCGAGGCGCTGAACCAGATGATTGCAGCGTCTCTAGATTTGTCTGGTCAGCCTGTGATGGTGCATGGCTTCGGGAATGGCCCGATTGATGCGTTTTTAGATGGGCTGGGTCTTGGGTTTCAGGTGCAGCATTATGAAGAGCGATCGCTCACTCAAGGCAATGATGCAGTGGCGATCGCCATTATTGAGCTAACGCTTGAGGGCTGTTCTGGGAGCTTTTACGGCATCGGCATTCATCGCAATATTGTAACGGCATCACTGTGGGCAATATTAAGCGCGGTTAATCGAGCAGTGAAAGGAAATCTGGCTCTACAGCATCAGCTAGATGAGCAATTTTTGATTGACTTAGAGCTGATTTCTAGTAGGTAGTCTCTCTACAAGCAGCCATTTACAAAACTCAGTCAATCTCATTGAGAGAAACTAAATATACATATTAAAGAAGCCCTCAAAACATTGGTTTTGAGGGCTTCTTCTTGGTGGTGCAGAAAAGTCTTGAACGCCTTACCAGCAGGGAATATTCAAATCTGTCAAAGGTGACAAAGAGGGGCATTCGATGTGATGCTTAAGTTCCCCAACTCAGAGCAATCCCATGTCAACCCCTCAGCTCTATC
>JBGSVR010000315.1:0-10228 GCA_041752855.1 Thermosynechococcaceae cyanobacterium | reverse complement strand
CGATAGAGCTGAGGGGTTGACATGGGATTGCTCTGAGTTGGGGAACTTAAGCATCACATCGAATGCCCCTCTTTGTCACCTTTGACAGATTTGAATATTCCCTGCTGGTAAGGCGTTCAAGACTTTTCTGCACCACCAAGCCGTCATTATCCTTTCTTGCATAGCGTTCAGCCCATTTGACCTTCAGATTTGTCCAAAGTCGAATAGGGTTGATAGGCTTGGTCATATAAAAATCTTGTCTCACGCGACCATAGAAAGTGCTGCTTCCTTTATCTTTCCCATAATTTACCGATTGCCCCCATGCCTAACTACATTGATCTATGGGTGCCGCTAGCGATGCTTGGGCTAATTATCACAGCGGCTCTTTACTTCAGCGCCATTCGTTAGTGATTTCGGCTGTGTTTCTATTTATGCAAGTGCCACTACTTCTGAGCAGATATTTTATTTTTTGGGATTAAAATAGCTTCTTTGCCAGCAAAAAATATCCGTTCAATCTCATCTGCTGCTAATGGTTTTGAGAATAAGTAACCCTGTCCAAACTCACACCCAAGCTGTTTGAGCGCCTCAAGTTGTTGTGCTGTTTCTACCCCTTCGGCGATGACCAATAGGCCAAGTTGTTTGCTGAGCGTAATGATAGTATCTACAACATGATAATCTCGACTTTCAAGTTGAATTTGATTGACAAAAGAGCGATCAATTTTTAGATTATTGACGGGAAAACGGTGTAAATAGCCTAGAGATGAATAGCCTGTGCCAAAGTCATCAATACTGATCTGAATGTGTCGTGATCGCAATGCCTGGGTTAGGGCGATCGCCATCTCAGCATTGTCCATAATGGCGCTTTCAGTAATCTCTAACTTTAGGTAAGCCGGATCGATCTCAGTTTCAGCTAGCACCCGATCAATATCAGCGAGTAGTGTTGGAGAAGAAAATTGTCGTACAGAGAGATTGACACTCATGCTGAGTTTTGTCCAACCCTGCTGCCGCCAGATTTGGAGCTGCTGACAGGCTTGTTTTAAGATCAGCATTCCCACCGGTACAATTAACCCTGTTGTTTCCATAGAAGGGATAAACTCTGCTGGTGAAACCATGCCCCTTATCGGATGTTGCCAACGCACCAAGGCTTCAAAGCCAGATAGTTTTTGGGTTGTAAGATCAATAATCGGCTGATAGTGGAGCATAAACTCCTGCTGCGCGAGCGCTCTCTGTAAGTCATTTTCTAGCGTCAGTCGGCTCAACATCGAAAGATGCATTTGGCGATCAAAGATTTGATAGCTACCCTTTCCACGGAGCTTTGCTTGATACATTGCGGTATCTGCATCCTGTAATAGCTCTTCAGGCTGCCGCTTTTCATCCTTGACCAAAGCGACCCCAAGACTGGCACTCATAAAGATTTCGCAGTTCTCAACGAGAAAAGCGTTGTTAAAGCTCTGCAAAATGGCTTGAATAGATCTTTCGAGGGTAGCGGCATCCTTAATCTGATGCAGCAGAAAACAAAACTCATCGCCGCCGATGCGGGCTAAAATATCGCCTGGTAAAAGATGCTGTTGTAGCCGTTGGGCAATGGCGATCAGCAGTTGATTCCCCACAGCATGTCCAAAAGCTCCATTGACGAGCTTAAACTGGTCGCAATCTAAGTACACTAATGCAAAAGAGGATTGCCCAGACTTAAAGGTCTCTGACAGTTTTTGAAGCAAGAATGCATGACTGGGTAACTGAGTCATCGCATCTTGTAAAACCATGGCTTCTAACTGAGCAGTTCGCTGCTGTACCTGTGCTTCGAGCTGAGTGCTGAAGGCCGCAATTTGCTGATATTGCTGACGGATGCGTAGCATAGAACGCACTCTTGCGTTTAGCTCTAGCCGATTGATCGGCTTACTCATAAAATCGTCTGCCCCAGCACTTAAGCATTGAGCCAGATCTTTTTTGCCTGTTAGGGCTGTCGTGACAATAATTGGCACGGCTTCCCATTTGGGGATGGCTTTAATACGCTGACATACTTCCATGCCATCCATCCCTGGCATCATGATGTCCAGCAAAATGAGATCAGGTGCAAACGTATCGAGCGCGGCGATCGCCTCCTGTCCACCAGCGGCATAGTGTAGCTGATAGCCTTGATCGCTTAAGAATGCTTCAATAACGTCAAAATTATCGGGTTCATCGTCAATAATTAAAATGGAGGGGATGTTCATAAAAAAGCGATGAGTATGTAGGTTCAACAGAAATCGCAATAGGCTCGGCGCTTGAGAAAATATTTAGCTTATGCCCCAGGAAAATGCTTACACCTGCGCTTTTCCGTTCTACATTTCCTTTAGGGTTCCCAATTTATTTCTCTTTAAGACGGGCTAAAATTTAAAATCTCCTGAATCTTTGTCACCAAATGCTTAAGCCTAATGGGCTTACTCAGGTAATCGTTGGCTCCCGCTGCTAGACATCGCTCTCTATCTCCGGTCATGGCTAAGGCGGTAAGGGCAATAATGGGGATATCTGCTAAGTCAGGGTTGTGGCGGATCTGCTGCATTGCTTCTAGGCCGTCCATCTCTGGCATCTGGATGTCCATCAAAATTAAATCAGGGGTTTCAGCTTGAGCCAAGGCGATCGCCTGTCGTCCATTTTTTGCCACCACAATGCGATATCCCTTTGCCTCTAAATAGCCGGTCATGGTTGCAATGTTGGCTTCATTGTCCTCAGCGAGCAAAATTAAAGGGGCATTGGCGACCGATAGCAAACCGAATGTGCCGCTATCTCTTAGAATCCGATGGGTAGATTTAGGGTTAAGAACCGCAACACAAGCCGTCTCGGCACAGGGTAAATCAATCATGAAACAACTGCCCACTCCCAGTTGGCTCGTTAAATTAACGTGTCCTCGATGCAGTTCGACAATGCGTTTGACCAGCGCAAGCCCTAGTCCTGTGCCCTGATACTGTCGATTAAGAGCGCTATCAATTTGGATAAAAGGCTGAAAGAGCTTATTGATATGTTCTGGCGCAATCCCGATGCCCGTATCGGTCACGGCAATGCGAATGAAGCAGGGCTGAGTTTGTTTAGCCTCTAATGTGATGTGTCCGCCTTCAGGGGTAAACTTAACCGCGTTGCTGAGCAGATTGATCAAGACTTGACGGATCCGCCGCTCATCGACGCACAACTCAGGCAGATTTGTCGAGAAGTCGGTGATGATCTGAATCCTTTTTTGGGTGGCCTGCTGTTTAATCAGCGCCAAACTCGATTGGCACAGCTTCGTAGCAGAAACGGGGGTAAAGTCTAGCTCAATGTGACCCGATTCGATTTTGGCAACATCAAGAATGTCGTTAATGAGTGCCAGTAGGTGCGTGCCGCTATGATTGATCGTATTTAAGGATTTGATTTGACGCTCATTGACAGTGCCGAAGATTTCTTCCGTCAGCCCCTCTGTCATGCCCAAGATTGCATTGAGCGGTGTGCGAAGCTCGTGACTCATGTTGGCCAGAAATTCGTCCTTAAGACGAGTGGCACGAGCCAGTTCTTCATTAGACACCGCTAGCTGCTGGTTGCGTTCGGTGAGCTGTCGTTGCGCCTGCTGGCGTTCTAGAAGCTCTTGCTGTAGCTGCTCAAATAGGTTGGCCTGCTGGACGGCGATCGCCAACTGATTTGCAAGCTGCTGAGTGAGATTAATCTCATCCTGCTGCCAATGACGAGGGCCACTGCATTGATGGATGCACAGCAACCCCCAAAGGTCATCTCCACACAGTAATGGCATCACTAAATTAGCGCGCACATTAAGCTTCGCTAAGACATCTGTATGACATTGATCCAATCGAAAAATGTCTGACATTGCTGCATATCTGCCCTGAAGATAGAGCGGGGCATATTTTTCGCCAAAGCAATGGTCATGTACCTGAATTCCCATCACCGAAGAAATCCCTTCGACAAAGGCCTCAGCAACAAATTCGCCATCGTCATAGCTAGATTCACCATAAAACTGGAAGACGCTCACGCGGTCGGCTTTCATCAACTGGCGAATTTCCTGGCAAGCCGTATCAAAAATCGTTTGAAGATCTAAAGATTGGCGAATCCGCTGCGTAATTTCTCGCAGCAGTGTTTCTTGTTCTGCCCTTTGGTGAATAATAAGCTCCACCTGTTTTTGATGGCTAATATCCTGATAGGTTCCCAGAACCCCGATCAGTTCTCCCTTAATGCCAAAAAGGGGAAGTTTATTGGTTTCTACCCAAATTTGCTTTCCGTCTGCCTGAAGCTGCGTTTCTACAATCCTTAGTTTTGCAGCGTGGGAATGCATGACTTGCTGATCGTCTTTGCGATAACCGTCCGCTTGCGTACTGCCCCAAGGCATTTCATAGTCTGTTTTGCCAATCAGTTCCTGAACAGATGTTAGATCTGCGTCCTTCAAAAAATGACGATTACAGCCTAAATAAACCGAATTTCGATCTTTCCAAAAGACAGATAGTGGAAAAGTATCGAGTACAGTTTGAATAAACTGCTGTGACTCTTGCAATTTATATTCCATCTGTTTGCGATCGCTAATATCCGACAAAATTCCCTGCATCCCTATTAAATTCCCGTCGGCATCTTTTACAGGTGAGACATTCACCCTAACCCAGATGTAGCGACCATCTTGATGAAGATGTCGGAATTCTGCACTAGAAAATCCAATATTAAGTAAGTCTTTTTTGAAGTTGCCAGCGATTAATGTCTGATCTTCAGGGTGGATGAACCGCATGAATGGGTGCCCTATCCACTCGTCAGGATTCCATCCCAATAATGTCTTGAATTGGGGTGAAAAATAAGTAATATTTCCACATTTATCATTTGAAAAAATGACGTCGCTAGCCCGTTCAACTAAATGGCGGAATTTAGATTCGCTCTCGGCTAACTCAGCCTCTATGTGTTTACGTCTCGTAATATCTGTAAAGGTGCTAATGTAGCCCAATGCATTGCCATCTGCACCTATTTCCGGTGTTACCTGAGCATAAAACCACCGAATACTACCATCTAAAAACTGATGTCTACCTTCAAAATAAGTCCTTTCTGGAAGTCTTAGGTCTATTTGAATCTCTTGTTGAGTGATGTGATTCATCAAACTTTCGCGATCTTCAGGATGCAGGGCACTCAGCCATCCGTATTCCAATGCCTCTTCTATGGGTCTGCCTGTAAGTTCACTCCAGCGATCGCTGACGTAGATGCAGTTCAAGTCGCGTTCAAAACGAAAAATAGCGACTGGTGCTGCTGCCGCTAAGGTGGCATAACGATTCTCGCTGGCCTGTAGCGCAGCGGTACGTTCTTTTATTTTGTCTTCGAGTGCTTGGTTTAACTGTTCGAGTGCGGCGGTTACATTTTTTCGTTCCAATTCAGCCCCAGCGCGAGCCGCAAAAACATTCAGGAGATTCTCGATTCGCTCAATATCTTGAATGGGCTGCTGGTCAAGGATACAGAGGTTGCCAATGGGCTTGCCATAATTATCTCGCAGAGCAACGCCAAGATAGCTTTGCACCCCCATTTTCTTTAAATCTAAATGGATTGGAAACCGCTGCTGTACAAAGCGTTCGCAATAAAACAGTCCATCTTGCCATGCCCGTTCGCAGGGAGTGTTTGCAGAATTGAATGAGAAGGTTGGCTGTAAGACCCCATCGGCACTAAAAGCAAGAACATGCAGCTCTTCACCGACCAGTTCGCTCACTAATGCATAAGAAACATTCAGCGCTTCAGCAACATATTGCACCATTGCGGGAAAGAAATCTTCTCCTGTCGTTGCTGCGGTGCCCTCGATTAGATTTTGGAGGACAGTTTCCGTTTTTTTGCGTTCGCTAATATCATGGATGAGCCAAAGTAGTTCAGTCACAGTCTGATCTGATGCATAGATTGGAGCAACGGTTACTTCGACAGGAAAGGGATCTCCAGATCTAGGTTTCAGCATCATTTCCCAAATCTGGGTCTTATTTTGGACGACCACTTTTTCGAGGGAAAGGTAATACAAACTATAGTCAGACTGAGCAATACAGGCAACGAATGCCTTCCCGATCAAAAAATCTGAAATGGTGGCAAGCTGCTCAAAAATTCGCTCATTACCATCGTGGATGACCCCAGCAGTATCTGTTACGAGATAACCATCAGGAGCAAAGTTAAATAAATCTTGGTACCGTTGCCGTTCGATTTCAACTTGAGCATTGCTTTCATCTTGCTTTTTCTCGCTTTCTTTTAATGCTTCAAGGGTTGACTGTAATTCCTCGTTTGTTTGTTCTAGCTCAATAACACGTTCTTGGTTCTGAATATTTAATGCTTTAAGCTGGGTTTCTGCCAGCGCTCGTTCTGTTAATTCGTGCTGCAAATGTTGATGCATGGTCGCCTGCTGGAGGGCGATCGCAAGCTGCACGGCGAGTGCGCTGAGTAGCTGAACTTCATGGGGCATCCAGTCACGCGCATGTTGGCTTTCAGTGGCATTGAGAAAACCCCACAGCTTATCTCCACATAAAATGGGTACTAAAATCTTGGCGCGGGTCTGAATACGAATCAGCAACTCTCGATGACAATCTGACATATCAATGCTGTAGATGTCTGAGACGATGCGAATATGCTCCTGTCGATAAAGTTCAGCCTGCCCTTGCCGAAAGCAGGTATCGTTAATGCGTTCACCCAGTAGAGATAGCGGCGATTCCGTCGATTCTGCGACGACAATGGTTTGCCAATCTTCTTCCACTTGCCAAACAGTGACGCGATCGCAGCCCAGCATATGTCTGACTTGTTCTACTGTCGTATCCAAAATCGTCTGGATATTGAGGGATGCTCGGATCTGGGTAGAGAGTTCTGTGAGTAAAGTTTCGCGTTCTGCTTTGGCGTTTAGGGTAGCCGTTCGCGTTTCTACCTGTTGTTCTAGCTCAGCCGTTCGCGTTTGTAGCAGGTCAATTTTTTCATCTTCGAGGGACTGTACTTTTTTCCCCAACCCCTCCGCCAATTTATATAGCTCTAGGGGATTAAGGGACTGGAGCAAGCTTTCATAGGTTAATAGCCCTACCAACTGCTCCTGCTCATTCACAATGGGTAAATGCCGAATGTGATGCTGATGGAGCAGATTAACGGCAAAAAATAAATCGGTAAAGGCAGACTCTTGTAAGGTAAGGACAGGATGGCTCATCACCTGCCGGATGCTCAAACTATTAAAAGCTAGCTGTTGAGCGCTGAGACGGACAATATCTCGCTCAGTCACAATGCCCACGACTTGCCGACCTTCTACCACCACCACACAGCTTGAGCGCGCCTCTAGCAGCAGGTTTGTCAGTTGACGATCTACGATGGTTTGTGGAGTGTCACCAGACCAATCCTCTAGGGAGACGCTGCACGAACGCATGTAGGTCATCTGGGCGATCGCATCCATTAGCGTCGCATCTGGGGAAACCACTAAAGGGTTACGAACAACGGCAGATTGAAGTTCTATAGGGGTGAGAGCCGTCGTGCGGGCAATCATAAGGTTCACCGTTTAAGTCTAATTATTGTTCCCCTTAAAATGAGTTTCTACTCTCCTGAGAAAAAAAGATAAAGGAGTAGAGGGCTACCTCTTCAAAATATTTCTCTTTTGCAAAATAAAAAATGGGCTAGTTCTAATTCTAGAAATCTAAGGAAATTGATTCATGATTTTGTAGCCATTGCCACATTTTTAGCGAGGCTTGGGTAGAGCAAATTTCCATAAATTATAAAATCTTTAGCAAGTATTAGAGAGATTTTGTTAAGAAAATACATCGGCAAAATAGCTAATGAAGGAGGCAATTGAGTGAGAGCGAGATTGGAGGATCAGATTATTTTTCTTTGTCAAGAAGATATTCCAGTCTTCAAAAAAGGAGGCTCTGTGGTGCGAAATAGCTATTTTTGGGCACTGAAGGCGATCGCAGGGTATGCCCCTCGTCATGGCGACTGGGAATATGAGGCAGAAGTTTGGGTTGCGTTGAGGCGGGTGCTGATTGCATTTCAAGACTCAGGCTACCTAGGCTTAAGCGAAACCCAGCTTCAATTTCCCGTCGATCAGTTTGAGATTCCTGACGCGGTGCGAGATGTTTCAACGTGGCAGGCTTTAAACTAAGTAATTAGCCCAAGCATGAATCAGTGTTTTGCAATGGTGGCGGAGAAATAATGATGATTCAAACGGTGGAAGCGGTTATTGACCAAGACGGTCAAGTTCATTTGGCTGAAGAAATCAGACTTCCTGCATCAAGGCGGGCTTTGGTCACAATTCTTGAAGAAAAGCCAGTCACCATAGGTTCTGAAACTGCGCTGTTAAGCGAACTATCGCTTGCCGAAGATTGGAACACACCAGAAGAGGATGAGGCATGGTCACACCTACAGCCGGCGCGGTAGTGCTGGTTCCATTTCCATTTTCTGATCTTTCTGACTCAAAGCTGCGGCCTGCGCTGGTATTGGCAAATTCAGGCAAAGGGGATTGGGTGCTGTGTCAGATTACGAGTAAATTCTATGCAGATCCGCAAGCTGTTGTGCTGAAGGATATAGATTTTTCAAGCGGCTCCTTGAAAGTCATAAGCTATGCTCGACCCGGAAAGCTATTTACCGCTAACAGCCTTTTGATTGTTGGACAGGTTGGAAAGCTGAACAAAGAAGTCCATAAGAAAGTGGTTGATGCCATTGTCAGCTTGTTGCAAGCCGATCTGTAAGGAGTTTCTGGACATAAAATACGGCTATCCAAATAATGCGGTGAAGTGACTCATCTTTGGCTAACGATATATGCTAAGTCTTTGGCTTAATCATGCATCAGTATTTTGCAACGGTGGCGCGGGGGTTAGAGGCGATCGCAGCCCAAGAATTAGAGCAGCTCGGCGCTCATGCTGTGACCCCAGGGTTTTGCGGTGTAGCCTTTGAAGGCGATCGCGCACTGCTTTATCGCATTAACCTATGGGCAAGGCTACCATTTCGAATTTTGGTCAAGCTCAAAGAATTTCCCTGTCAAGATTCTGAGGATCTGTATCGCGGTATCCAGACCCTAGACTGGTCAAACTATCTCACACCAGATTTTACCCTAGCCGTCAACGCCACGGGTAAAAGCGATCGCCTTAACCACACCCATTTCACAGCACTTCAGGTCAAAAACGCCATTGTGGATCAGCAGCAGGATGCCCACGGAGATCGCTCTAATGTCGATACTCAAGAACCCGATGTGCAAATCAGCGTCCATATCGATCAAGACTGCTGCACCGTTAGCCTCAATAGCTCCGGCGGTAGCCTTCATAAACGGGGCTACCGTCCGGCGGTCGGGGCAGCTCCCCTCAAAGAATCTTTGGCGGCGGCTTTAATTCAGATGTCAGGCTGGCAGAGCGATCAGGCATTTTACGATCCGCTCTGTGGCTCCGGCACGCTACCCCTAGAGGCTAGCCTGAAGGCGCTCAACATTGCGCCAGGGTTATTCCGCGATCGCTTTGGGTTTGAAACGTGGCCTGATTTTGACTTACCCCTATGGAATACGCTTTTGCAGGAGGCTGAGGAAAGCCAGCGCGATCGCTTAGAGGCTTCGATTGGAGGGAGCGATCGCAATGGGGAGGTGGTAGAACAGGCGATCGTCAATGCCCAAAACTGCGGCGTTGAGAATCACGTCTGGTTTGCTGAAATGGATTTGGCTGAAGTATCCGCTCCAGCAGACAGCGGCGTGCTGTTCTGTAACCCACCCTATGGTGAACGGCTGGGTCAAGATACGGACTTGGGAGCGTTTTATAAGCTATTGGGCGATGTGCTGAAGCAGCATTTTAAGGGCTGGACAGCCTTTGTATTGAGCGGCAATAAAGAACTTTCTCAATCGATCGGCTTAAAATCGTCTCAACGAACCAATGTTTTGAACGGATCTTTACCCTGCCAGCTCATGAAATATGAACTGTATTAGGGCGTTAGGCGCATTCCCTGTTAAGGCACTCCCTAAGCAGGTCGTTAAAGTCTTGGGTACCCTACAGGGAATTGGCGGCGATCGCGTTTCTTTGGCAGTCGAGTAACGACTAACGAGATGCGTACCCTGCACCATGAATTTTCACTTGAGTGGCCACCACTGCACCTTGCCGCGAGTAGTGCTGTACACCTCTTTCATTCCCTCTGCATTAAGCACCCGAATGGTATCTCCAGAAAGATCGCTTGATCGAGCTGTTTCAATGAGCTGATTTTGCTCCATGCCCTTTAAGACCTGCTCCACCGTGCGGTGGTTAAGCTGGCTGGTACGGGCAATAATGTCGATCGGCAAATCAAAGGTATAAAC
>JBGSVR010000314.1:0-10771 GCA_041752855.1 Thermosynechococcaceae cyanobacterium | reverse complement strand
AATCCTGATTCGCAGGCATCGGCAGGCAGATGGTTTTGTCCCCTGAGGTTGTTCGGGCTTTGCGCTCTTTCATCGCTTTCTGCTCCTGAACTCTGCCTTACTTTCCCATTTTAACAAGCACAAACTAACTTAGAACCAGCGTTATCCTGTAGAGCTTTTACTGGAACTCCTTAGTTCTGGTATGACCACTGAAGAAATTCTTGAAGACTATGATGACCTAGAACGAGATGATATCCTAGCGGCATTACTTTTTGCCGCTAGATTGAGCCAGGTCAAAAGCATCCACAAAATCGCTTCATGAAATTAATGGGCTGTTTTAATTGTCTACATAGTCGCGATCGCAAACGCTGGCTCTAGATCTTGAAAGAGCGCCGTACTGAGGTAACGTTCGCCAAAGCTAGGCTGAATTACCACAATAAGCTTGCCTTCATTTTCAGGGCGCTTTGCCACCTGAATCGCCGCACAAAGCGCCGCACCCGATGAAATACCGGACAGCAAACCTTCCTCACGCGCCATCCGACGACCGTAGGCGATCGCATCTTCATCACTCACCGCAATATTTTCGTCCACTAAATCAGTTCGCAGCACAGGGGGTATAAAGCCTGCGCCAATCCCCTGAATTTTGTGGGGTCCAGGTTTACCGCCAGAAAGCACAGGGCTGTTGGTTGGCTCCACGGCGATCGCCTGAAAGCCAGGCTTGCGGTCTTTAATAACCTCAGCAATACCCGTAATGGTGCCCCCTGTCCCCACGCCAGCAACCACAATATCCACTTGCCCATCGGTATCCCGCCATATTTCTTCGGCAGTAGTATCGCGGTGGACTTGAGGGTTGGCGGGGTTTTGAAATTGCTGGAGCATATAGGCATTGGGGATGGAATCTACCAACTCCTGCGCTCGCTGAATGGCACCCTTCATGCCCTCACTGCCAGGGGTTAGCTCGAGTTGGGCACCGTAGGCGCGCAGCATCGCCCGACGCTCGGTACTCATGGTTTCTGGCATGGTCAAAATGAGGCGATACCCTTTGGCAGCAGCCACCATTGCTAAAGCAATTCCGGTATTGCCTGAAGTTGGCTCCACCAAAATCGTCTTGCCTGGAAAAATCAGCCCATTTTCTTCAGCAACTCGAATCATATTGATGCCGATGCGATCTTTGACCGATGCCGAAGGGTTCATGCTCTCGAGCTTGACCAATATCCGAGCGACGCAGCCTTCACTCTGGGGAATGCGATTAAGCTGAACCAGTGGTGTGCGCCCAATCAGTTCGGTAATGTCGTGAGCAATATGCATAATCTAAATTTCCTAATCTTTTCGAGGAATGACGTTAGGCAGACAAAGAATAAACGCTTGGCAAACTAGATGTAGTACATTAGCTCCGACTGTCGCAGGGCATCTCGGCGATCGCATAAGTCTTGAAGGGTATGCTTTTGCAGTATCTCACGCATCGCCTCACAGGAGCCTTTCCAGACGTTTTTTAATACTTTTTTCTCGGCAGATTTAGAGACTTCATTTTCGTGGGGAGAGGTAATATCTCGTCCTTCAATGGAAGTCATAACTTCTAGTACGGTAATCTGTCGTGGCTCACGGGCAAGCAGATAACCACCTTTGGCTCCTCGCTGCGATTTGACAAGTCCTGAGCGCCGCAGGGTTGCCAGTAACTGCTCAAGGTAGCGATCTGGGATATCTTGCTGAGCGGCAATTTGACGAATTTGGAGCGGGTCATTGCTTTGAAACTCATCTGCCAAAGCAATCAGAGCAAGGAGCGCATATTCGCTTTTACAGGAAAGTTCCACAATGTGCGTTATTACAGTGCAATGAACAGCCTATCATAAGTATACTACGGCTTTATGCCGTAGTTTTCGTACTTTATAGAGTTGTGGTAATGCGCTGCGCTCTAAAGCACTGTTACGCCTACCTTTTTACTGCATTTATGGCAAGCACCACTGCAACCCTCCTCATTACCTGTCCCGACCAGCAGGGGTTAGTTGCCAAAATATCCAATTTTATTTATGCCAACGGGGGCAACATTGTCCACGCCGATCACCACACAGACTTTTTGGCGGGTTTGTTTCTCACGCGAATTGAGTGGCAGCTAGAGGGCTTTAAGCTACCTCGAGACTTAGTAGCGCCAGCCTTTGCGGCGATCGCCGAGCCGTTAGGAGCCACTTGGCAGCTCCATTTCTCAGATGTGCGACCTCGAATTGCCGTCTGGGTCAGTCGTCAAGATCACTGTTTGTTTGACTTACTCTGGCGGCAAAAGGCCAAAGAGTTCAATGCAGAAATATCGCTTATTATTAGCAATCATGAGAGTCTACAGTCCATTGCCGAACAGTTTGGCATTGCGTACCAATACCTCCCCATTACGCCAGATAACAAACTCGAACAAGAGGCAAAAGAGCTGGCACTACTGCAAGCGCATCAGATTGATTTGGTGGTGCTTGCTAAGTATATGCAGGTGCTGACCGCCAATTTTGTGACGCAATTCCCCAATGTTATCAACATTCACCATTCGTTTTTGCCAGCCTTTGCAGGAGCCAATCCGTATCAGCGTGCCTATGAGCGCGGGGTTAAAATTATTGGCGCAACGGCACACTACGTCACCGCAGACCTAGACGAAGGCCCCATTATTGAGCAAGATGTAGTGCGCGTGAGCCATCGAGACGAAACGGCAGATCTGGTTCGTAAGGGAAAAGATCTAGAACGGATGGTGTTGGCACGAGCTGTGCGCCTACATTTGCAAAATCGCATTTTGGTCTACGGCAATCGAACAGTGGTTTTTGCCTAAATGCATAAGTAGGAACTTATCAAACGGGTTTCGGCTTCGCTCAACCCTCACATCCCATATTGGCGAGGGTTGAGCGGCCTGTCCTGCTGTGTCCTGAGCCTGCCGTTGGCGTAGCCTTGCCTTTGGCAATAGGGAGCCTGTCGTTTTGGCGTAGCCTCGCCTTTGGCGATAGGAAGTCGAAACCCAATCTCAATCTGTAGCTTTCTTTATATCCACCTACTTATTACCCCAACTTACAGATCGCCTCGCCGCCCCGCTCAATCCAGCCGCGAATCAGGCCAGAGGTGGATTGAGCAGCCGCGCAGTTCCCCGCGCCATCAATCACAATCACACCGCCATCCCCCTTCACCTTCCGTACCAAATATTCAATTCCGGCCTTTGCCGCCGCGTCCGCATCCATCCCCTTAAACTGCACAAAATCAGAAATCGTTTTTGCCAGAACCGTCCGCAAAAACTGCTCCCCATAGCCTGTCGCCGATACCGCACAGGTTTCGTTATCTGCAAACACCCCCGCCCCCACTACAGGCGTATCTCCAACTCGCCCCCAGCGCTTATTAACTAACCCACCTGTTGAAGTAGCTGCCGCCAAATTGCCCTGAAGGTCTTGTGCCACTGCGCCCACTGTCCCCAACTTCTGGGATGGCTTGACTCGCTCATGGTCTAACGTCATTCGCCCTGCTGCTTTGGCTTCTGCCAACTGCTTAATTCGCGCATCTGTGATGAAGTAATCATCAGGGTAAGTTTCCATTTGGCAGAATTGAGCGAATTCTAAAGCGCCATCGCCCACCAGCAGCACATGCTCCCCGCGCTCTAAAACACGACGGGCTAAGGCGATCGGGTTTTTAATGTGTTTAACGCAGGCTACTGCTCCTGCGCTTAGGTCGCGCCCATTCATGAGCGCCGCATCCATTTCTACCTTGCCCTCTGCATTCAGCACAGAACCTCGCCCCGCGTTATAGAGACGATCATTTTCAAGGAGGGTGACGCAATATTCCACGACGTCTATGGCGCTGTCTCCCCGCTCTAGGCGTTGACGACCCTGCTCTAAAATTGCGGTAATACTCTGCTGAAAGACGGCCTCGCTGGCCTCTTGTTTAAGATCTTCCAGGGCACCCGCACCGCCATGAATCATAAGGGAATAAGAATTAGACATTGTTAAGGTTGGTATAGAAATCCCAAGTATATGAATAGCCTGAAAACTCCGAGCAGTCTAAGTTGGGTGAGCGAAGCCGAACCCAACACCTCCGCCGACGCTGGGATTCGACTTCGCTCACCCAGCAATACAGATCACGCAGCAATACAGATCACCCAGCGATGCAAATATTAGACCACTGTTAGGCGTTATTTTTGTTCTGAGAGGCTACGCGATCGCCAGGTACAAGTTCCTCTAGTATCCTAAAGCGAATGTGATTAATCGCTAAATCCCCTAAAGAAATATGCTCCGGCTTATCATCGGCCTTCATTTTGGTAAACGAGATCCCTTTGCCAATTTCGGTGTGGTACCAAGATAGACCCATAAAAAACCGCTCAGGGTAAGGCCCTCGATCAACCGTATCGTCCACGTTAGACTCCATCGGTAGCCAGCCAATACCAGGCACATAAAACTCTAGCCAAACATGGTTAAAATCTGGCTCTAGGGGCAAATGGCGAAGCTCTGGATGCTGAGGGCATTTGTAGCGCCCAATGGTGCGACAGGCAATTCCATTGAGTCGCGCTAAGGCCAGCAAAATCCCCACGTATTCACCGCAGGAGCCAATGCCCCGCGCTAGGGCAATGTCTGGGGTATCAATGCGGGGCTGAATGCCGTAAGAAAGCCGATCATAGACATAATTACGAATCTTGAGCATCTTCCGCAGCACATTTGTTTCTGTGCCCACCGCCTCCTTTGCCGCCTGAAGAATGGTAGGCGTATCCATTGCGAGATCGTCGTCATCAACTAAATAGCGCTGTTGTAATTCCAGGGGCAACGGCAGGCTGCTATCAATATCCTCAGGGGATAGAGAATACTTAAGGCTATACATTTCAATGACGGCCTTCCAGCCCAGTAGTCCGCCCTGATGGGGCTGCACCTGGTCAAAGTTAAAAACCGCGACCTGCTGTCCGTCCTGTTCTTCAAGGGTGTACTCATGCCCAATTGGCTCAACGTGCCGCACCCGCTGCCGCAGCGTATCGGAGGGTAAAGCAATACGCCACTGGACGTTATTCAGCGTCACGGCTTCGGTGGCAAGCAGTTCCTCTACGTAAGACAGCTCTACTAGATACCCATTAGAGAGCGTGTAGCGGTCGGTCGGGCTGTGGTGGATGTGTAGCGGATGGATGAAAGTGCGATCGCGAAACGTCAGTTCATAAGGAAACTCTGCATTGGGATCATCCCGAATATAGGGTTCTTCATCGGCATAGGAAATATAGCAAACGGGTTCTTGCCCTAACTCAGGCGTATAAAACGCAATGCCCGTCGGGTCGCTAAAGGGCGTAAGCGCACTAAACTGAACATCTCCTGTGGTGCGATTAAGGGAATAGACCGTCTGCTCCGCGCGATCGCACACCCACAGTGCATCTTCAAATACCGTTAGCGTCTCGGTGCCCATCCCAGGCTGCGGAAAGCGCCCGATCCGCTCCCCCGTGCTTTGCTCAAAAACATGGATATAACCAGACTTCTGACAGCTCACATATATGGCAGACTCCCACACTGCTACCCCAGTTACGGGATAGGGCAGTCGCGTAAAGACGGTTGATGCAAGGGTTTTGCGATCGCACCAAAACACCTCCTGTCCCTTTGCAAACCAAATCTTATCCTGCCAAACGGCTACACCCGTTGCACCGATCCACTCAGAAACATGGTGAGGATTTAAGATGCTTGTATTGTTGGTGCGAGGATCTACATGCACCAAATACCCGCGCAATAAATCCACAGCGAGTAAATGATCCCCATCAGAGGCAAGTCCTGACAGGGCGTAAACGCCAATGGGACGAATTGTAGAATACTGCAATGATGATTCAGGAAACGGGCTTTCAGGCTTCGACATAATTCAACGGCTTACTAGGTCTACCAAACTTTATCGCCCTCAAGGTAAAATCAGGTCTACCTCAATACGCTGAATCAGATGAGACTAGCATGAAAGTTGTTTATGACCCAGCTAAGGATATTTTACAAATCACTTTCGTTGAAACGATTATTGAGGAAACCGCTCAAATCGCACCAGGCTTGGTGCTGGACTATGACGAAGATGGGAACGTTATTGGGCTAGAGCTGGTTAATGCATCCACTAAAATGGATAACCCTCACACCATTTCTTATACGATTGGAGAAGCAAACACTGATAAGCCAAAGCTGAGCGGTCAGGGTTAAAGGCGGTCAGAATTTAATTTCAGAACTTAGCTCTCTAAACTTAGTGCTCTAAAAGAATTGGCGGCCTTAGTCGTTAATCCAAGACTCTTTGCCTGTTAGCTCAATGACACGATCTCGCAGCAGAAAGTTGTTCGCTGCCAGTTGATGCTCAACATTCTGCCATTGGCGATCGCCAAAGTATCTGCTTAGCTCATAAATACGCTGCTGACGACCCACTGAGCCGCGAGCAACCAACGCCCGAACTTCGTCTTGAATGTCAGTAATAGAATCTAGTGCAATAGTAGGCATCGTTAATTTCCCCGCAGATAAAATATAAATTAGATAAATCGCGCGTCTTTCTTGTACAGACAGAGTTTTAAGAAAGTCCCGCTACAAGCGCCAAAAGAAACCCATAGTATTTGCGCTGTCACTCAGCCTGCGTTGCTTTTGGCTAAATGCTAATCGTGAATAAAATTTAACTGCTCTTGACCCAGCGCAACATAACTGTAGTGTACGTTACTGATTCGGTCGCATACCACTTAAAGGTCAAGAGTTCATGACGTTGCGGAAGGACTTTAGGGCAAGGAATTTGTCAGCAATGCTTCAAAGTAAAAGACCGCAGGTCGCTATGATAAAAAATGCCAAATGCTGTAAAGCTATCAATGGCCTTCCGCCAACAAATACCCATCAACCTTGAGTAAACCATGACTGATTCAATTCAAATCTTGATGTGTGCCCCTCATCATTACGATGTTGATTACGTCATCAATCCATGGATGGAAGGAAACATCCATCGCTCCTTGCGCGAACGGGCTGAGGAGCAGTGGAATCAGCTTTATCAGACGTTGAAAACCTACGCAGAAGTGACTTTAGTGGAGCCACAGCCAGGATGGCCGGATATGGTTTTTACCGCAAATGCCGGATTGGTTTTGGGCAATACAGTCGTCCTTAGCCGCTTTTTCCATCCTGAACGACAGGGGGAAGAACCTTACTTCCAGCAGTGGTTTGAAGATAACGGCTATACCGTCCACACGCTGCCCAAAAGTTTACCCTTTGAAGGTGCAGGCGATGCGTTATTGGATCGTGCCGGACGGTATCTATGGGCAGGC
This sequence comes from Thermosynechococcaceae cyanobacterium, assembly GCA_041752855.1. Lineage (GTDB taxonomy): Bacteria > Cyanobacteriota > Cyanobacteriia > Thermosynechococcales > Thermosynechococcaceae > JAAURS01. The sequence goes on along the minus strand of JBGSVR010000314.1, from coordinate 3,552 downwards.
TATGGCTTTCGCTCTGAACTCGATTCTCATCCCTACTTAGCAAAGTGGCTGGATGTAGAGGTGCTGTCTTTGCGGCTGGTAGATCGACGCTTCTACCACCTAGACACCTGCTTTTGTCCACTCACCGACGGATATCTGCTGTATTACCCAGCCGCCTTTGACACCTATTCCAATCGTATGATTGAGCTGCGCATACCCGCCGAAAAGCGAATCCCTATAGATGAAGTGGATGCGGTCAATTTTGCCTGTAATTCGGTGAATATTAACCGCGTTGTGGTGATGAATAAAGCCAGTGACGGCCTGAAGCAAATTTTGGGCGATCGCGGTTTTACAGTGGTCGAAACGCCCCTAACAGAATTTTTGAAAGCAGGCGGCGCGGCAAAATGCTTAACCCTACGGACGACGGAGCCGCGCCCAGAGTCGCCTCAATCTTCTTCAATTCAAAGCCGAGTGATTCATCTTGAAGGCCATTTATTAGATTCTGGCCTTGTGAATCAGGTGCTAGATACCATTGTGGCGGGGGGCGGCAGCTTTCAGGTTCTCAATTTTCACCTCGGCGAACAGCGCCAAGATGCATCGGTTGCAGAGGTCAAAGTCTCAGCGCCAGATCCAGCGGTGATGGCAGACATCATGGGGCAGCTCATTGACCTGGGTGCCATCGGCGTTACGGAAGAAGCGGCAGAGGCGCATCTTGCGGCAGTCCCTCAAGCGGGGGTCGCACCGGATGATTTCTATGTCAGCACCATTTACCCGACCGAAGTATTGATTGCGGGGCAGTGGGTGAAGGTTCAGGGGCAGCGAATGGATGGGGCGATCGCCGTCACAACCTCCCCCGAAGGTTCTGTTGCCCGCTGTAAGCTGTTGCGAGATTTGCAGGTGGGCGAATCGGTTGTGGTGGGCAGCGAGGGCATTCGCACTAAGCGCAACACCACAACCCTTAAAAAAAGCTCAGCCGAAGAATTCAGCTTTATGGGCGCTGGGGTTTCAAGCGAGCGTCGGGTAGAGCTGGTGGTGGAACAAATTGCCTGGGATCTGCGCCGGATTCGGGATCAGGGTGGTAAAGCCGTCGTCACGGCAGGGCCTGTGGTGATTCATACGGGCGGCAGTGAACATCTGAACAAGCTGATCCGAGAGGGCTATGTCCATGCGCTGCTGGGGGGTAATGCGATCGCCGTCCACGATATTGAGCAGTCGCTCATGGGCACCTCTTTGGGGGTTGACATGCAGCGCGGCGTGTCAGTGCATGGAGGACATCGCCACCACCTTAAGGCCATCAACACTATTCGGCGCTGCGGCAGCATTGCGAAGGCCGTGGAGCAGGGGGTTTTGCGTAGCGGCGTAATGTACGAATGCGTGAAGCATAACGTTCCCTTTTCGCTGGCGGGATCAATTCGGGATGATGGCCCCCTGCCAGACACCAAAATGGACTTAATTGAAGCTCAGGCTGACTATGCCCGTCTCATTGAAGGTGCTGACCTAATTTTGATGCTTTCGAGTATGCTCCATTCCATTGGCGTGGGGAACATGACGCCTGCGGGGGTGAAGATGGTCTGTGTGGATATTAATCCGGCGGTGGTCACTAAACTGAGCGATCGCGGTTCGATTGAGTCGATTGGCGTTGTGACGGACGTGGGGCTATTTCTAAGCCTTTTGGTGCAGCAGCTCAATAAGCTGACTGGGCAGTATGCACGTCTATAGCGTTGTGTTTTGGCAGCCTTCTTGAATTAATCTTCAAGGTCAAGAAAGCTGCCAACATTAGTGCCAATACCCAAAAAAAGGCTGCACCCATCTGGGTGCAGCCTTTTGCCTAACTCATAGACCCCAATATTTAGGCTTCTTGAGGTGCAATGCGACCGTAGAAAACGCCTTGGATTCTGACATCCTTGGGTTCATGGGCACCCATGTCACTATCTGAAGGCTGCTCCGCCTCAAAGGTACCTGCAATCTCTCCAGTGCGACCATCAACCTTCGCAACCTGCATTGAAATTGCACCCTTGCCCACGATGAAGCGTTTCACATTGGCGCGAGCCACTTCTTCTTCACCTTCAGCGACCGCAGGCCGAGCAACAGCGTTGTCGTAACCCGTGGTCAAACCACGACCCTTCGGATCCAAAAAGTTTGAAGTCCGGTAGGACGGCACTTCATATTCTCCTTGAAAATCTGTGGAGGCGTTAATTGTGGTTAGTCCACTCTGGGTTGATGCTACTAACCCTTTAAGGGTAAAGAGCATCGGAACTAATTCACCATCCGATAGCTTCACCGTGATGGCTTGAAAGTCCATCCCATCTTCTTCGTAAAACGTCAAGCCGCCGTCTTTGTTGGGTTTAAGTGTTCCATTAACGCCCTCTAAAGAGGTTGTTAAACGAGTCATGACCTTACTAGGGACAAACTCGGCTTCACGACGAGAATTTTTAGGTTCTTCTTTAACAAAGAAATTAATTGGCTCAAGACATAATTCAGTTAGCACATATTCTTGCCCCGACTCCAGTGGAAATGTGCCCCGAGTCGTTTGGCCTAAGGTTTGGCATCGGTTTGCTAATCCTGTTCCTCGAATGTCTTCGTAGGTTAGGCTAGTGCGGCTTTGAGCCAACGCATTGCCGCCACTCAAAGGCAGAGCCGTCAGACAGACGGCGAACAGTGCAATGATGAAAGCGCGGAATCTCATTGATCACCCTCGATATCAGAAGTATATAAAGACCTGTAGAACAGGAACCTGTAGGACAGGGATGTAAACATTAGCTCTGATGAAACCTAAAGCTAAAGGCGTTTTGATTGAGAGCTAAGGATGTTAATCGCAGAAGCCTGACTTAATAATCGCTATGCATGAGAGTAAACGTCCGCAGGACAGGCTTAAATTCAAGTATGCATAAGATGAAAGCAGGCGCTAAGACATATAAAGCATCATCTCAGAAATTGCGTGTTAAACCACGGAGTCAATGACTGGGTTGTGATATTCATTTGCCTTAGGTTCGATGAAAACATCGTATTTTAGGTTGTTTCACCGATCTCAGCTCGTCTCACTCTAAATGTTAAGAGACATCACGTCCCCTCGGATGTTCTGTTGAGCATTGTTCACAGTTTTTATTATTTATGAACGTTATCAAGAGCGTGATGAAGGTTTTGTTAATGACGCTGATTCAGCTTTACCGACGGCTGATATCGCCGCTGCTGCCGCCAAGCTGTCGATATCAGCCCACCTGTTCGGCCTATGCACTAGAGGCGGTGGAGCGGTATGGGGCGATCGCCGGAAGTTGGCTGGCACTTAAACGAATTTTGCGCTGCCACCCCTGGAGTGCAGGCGGCTACGATCCAGTCCCGCCCTGCGGCTGCAACGGTCATCCCAAGGCGAACTCATAGGCAGATAATCTTTAATATGAGCAGATTTATGGCTTCCCATAGGAAAAATGTTATTATTGGAAAGTTGTCAAAATTGATTCAGCGACAAGGTTAAAATGGCTTGCCCTAAAAAGAAAACCTCAAAATCCAAGCGTGACAAGCGCCGCGCTAACTGGAAGCACCTTGGTAAAGTCCAAGCGACTAAAGCAATGTCTA
>JBGSVR010000313.1:0-8162 GCA_041752855.1 Thermosynechococcaceae cyanobacterium | reverse complement strand
TGGCTTTATTCCATCCCAGATGGGGTTGGAGGGCTTTCCTTAATTCGCTATATTGACTCATGGGGTTTCTCATGGATTTCGTAATTCTGATGAAACCCCATCCTCACAACATTTTCAAGCTTTTTGTCCTGTACTTAGCTCTATATAATGGCTTTTAAGGCTCGTTTCGCCGATTAAATCCCCATCAGCCTAACAAGGTCACTGTGGGTTTCTTTGTCCTTGTCTATCTCCAGTAACGTCATGAAGCTGAGTCTATTAACCTTTCCGTGGCTTTCCATGAGCTGTATTGGACTTGCCTATGCTCTTTTAGGATGGCATCTGGCGTTTCTGTCTATGTTTTGGCTGGTAGATTTCTGGCTGGCAACGGTTGTTATTATATTTTTGCTGATTTGGAGAGGAAACCTCGTCAGTCGATGGTTCCGGCTGGGTCCTACGGTGTTGGTCAGCATTTTTTTGATTAGCTTAACCCTTATGCTTGCTATCAACTTTGCAGAACCATTTGGATTGGCGCTAGTTTTGCTGCTGAGTATTTTCTGGGGGCGGCTTGAGCTACAGTCACGCGGGATGCATCAGCGGCTTGCGTTGGTTTACCTCTTTTTTACGTCTAGCTGTGGACTCACCCTCGGATGGGTTTTAGGACGCGACCCAAGGGTTGTAGAAGTATTGCGGCAGGGTGCGCAGCAGGCTCAATGGATGTTGGGGTAGCGACAGTGACTACACCTCAGGCTCGTTTGGTCATAATAAAAGCGGGATAAGCATACACTTACCCCGCTTTTGCAGTCATTAGATAGATTTGACTAAACTTATCTAAATCCAACAGCAGCCTGCCACACAAAGGCCAGCAGCAGAAAGAAGACTGGAATAACGGGCAGTACATCAACCAGAGGGTCAAACACTGAGTAAGCTTCAGGCAGTTTTGCCAAGAGCAGAGCGGCTTCCATGAATGAACTTTCCTTCCAACACAGAGTTCAAAATCACTAGAAATCTTAACATGGATTCTCATCTTTCCCTAGAGTTCTCAAGGGATCTGGGGTTGAGAGGAGACAGGGTTCTGCTGTAACAGAGCCTTTCACAGACTGATGCAAACTGTTGTGAAGTGCGAGAGTTTCTCCCCATTTCTGCGCTGCTTACCCTCAAATTAGGGCTTCTGCAAAAACGCTTTGATCAGATCGGCGACTTCAGTACCATACTCTTCATGGAGTCCTAAAGAGCCTGGATGGGACTGGATTTGTACAGTGGAAACGGCTGAGATCGCCTCCATTTCGGCCTTAGATTTAGGTGGGCTATCTTCACTGGTAATTACCAAACACTTGGCTCGTAGTTGAGCAAAAAGCTGTAAAAAAGCGCCCCGATTTGTGACGGGGTCTAACCCTCCCGTCACAAAAGCTGCCGATCCAAAGCGTGCGCCACGCTGCTGAGTCGCTGCATACTTCTGCGCCATAAATTCGGGTGTAAGGTGCTGAACTTCGGCAAAAACGTGACGGCTGTACATCCACTTCAAAAACTGGGGTCGCGTATTGAGGTAGTACAAAAACTGCCCGATGAGGGGCGATCGCACTACTCGCTCCACGCCACTTGCCACTGCTTTAGATGCACCCATTGTCGGCAGTGGCCCTCGCCATGTCGGCGCAACCAGCACGATACGAGAAATTTGTTTGGGGAGCTGCTGGGCTAAATGTAGGGCATACCCAGCCGCGTGACCAGCGGCAACGACCGTTAGGGGTTGGTCAAAGCAGGCGGTTACAAAATCTGGCAGAAAAGCTTCATAGAGGACTGGGTTATAGGCGATCGCCGCCTTGTCAGAATCGCCAAACCCAGGCCAGTCTACACAGGTGACTTGATGAGAAACCCCTAAAACCTGGGCAGCCGTTTCCCATTCTTTACGACTTGAAACGGTGCTAAAAGCGGGCAAGAAAAGAATGGGTGCGCCTTCCCCACGGCGATCATAAGCAATCGTTATTGTCTTGTCTAACCACTGCCACTCATAGGTTTGAGAGCCATTAGACGTAAGCACTTGGGTAGGCATTGCCGCATCCTCTTAATCAGAGTAAGCTTTCATTTTAATACTGGATTATTCGGACGACACAAATGCGACGTTAGTGCAGTGGCCCTGCCAAAATTGTTTTACAAATGCCGTCAATAATACCCGAACCGTCTTCTTGCTTTAGGTCTTGGTACCATTGCTGGGTGCGAATGGGATCTTTCCCGTGGGTTAGGTCTGAGCGCTTGCGCGCCCGCACAATAATGTCAGCCGTTCGCGCTTTACGCAGGGCTTCGTACCGCTTGAGGGCATCAACAACCCCTAGGTTATTGGTCACAAGACAGTTTGCCAAAACAAACGCATCTTCGATCGCCTGGGCACCCCCTTGTCCCAAGTCTGGACAGGTACTGTGGGCGGCATCTCCTAACAGGGCAACGCGATCGCGCACCAAGGCTTCTAATGGCTCTACGTCGTGGATGGCAATGCGATTTATTTTGGCAGGGTCTAGCCGTTGGATCAGGCGCTGAACGGGTTCTGCCCACCCTGCAAAGTGTCGTGCTATTTCTTGCTGACGATCTTCGCCCGGGTTTTCGGTACTGTCTACCATCGGCACATCAAAAAAGTAGTAAAACCGACGCGCTCCATTGGGTCCCCCGACAGGCATTACAGAAGCACGCTTAAACTCACCCACATGCATTACCCAGCTTGTCAGCGGCGCAAGGTCTTCGGCTGCATCCACAAGTCCATTCCAATTCACATAGCCAGAATACCGACGCGGGATCGGCTTTTGCGCAACATACTGCCGAATCGTGGAATGGGTGCCGTCTGCGCCAATGACTAAGTCTCCGGTGGCAATGCGTCCGTCGGCAAAACTCACCATCGCCCGATCTTGGGTTTGCTGAATATCCACACACTTTGCATTTAGAAAAACCTGGTCTGCACCAAAGGTTTCGAGCAGCATCTGCTGAAGGTCTGTGCGCGCGACAGGGTAAGGCTGTTGACCTACCCGTTCCACGAGGGGATCAAGGCTAAAATCGATCAGTTTTTCTCCGGTGTGGCTGTAATAGGCCATCCGCTCCATTTGACCGCCTACTTTTGCAAGGGCAGATCCAAGTCCCATGCGGTTCAGCACCTTTACACCATTAGACCACAATGAAATCGCTGCCCCAGCCGCCCGCAGTTCGCTGACGCGATCATAAATTTCAACCTCGTAGCCAGCCTGTTTTAGGGCAATACCTGTGGCAAGCCCCCCCATCCCAGCGCCAATAATCACGATCTTTAGATGTTCCATTTCATGTCCCTTTTGATAAAAATGGCGGACTAAAAGAGACGTAAAAGGCTGCCCCATTAAGGCACTTTAACTGGGCAAATGATGCTGATGCCAATGTTGGGCAATCTCAATTCGACGGCACAGCCAGACGCGCTCATGCTGCTGCACATAGTCTAAAAACCGTGCCAGAGCTGCCGCCCGTCCGGGTCTACCCACTAGCCGACAGTGCAGCCCTATGCTCATCATTTTGGGCGCGGTTTCCCCTTCGGCGTACAGCACATCAAAGGCATCTTTGAGATAGGCAAAAAATTGATCTCCAGAATTAAAACCTTGAGCCGTCGCAAAGCGCATGTCGTTGTTGTCGAGGGTATAGGGAATCACCAGATGGGGTTTACCGTAGTCATTTACCCAGTAAGGCAGGTCATCGGCATAGCTATCAGAGTCATACAAAAACCCGCCTTCTTCTGCGACGATCTGCCGCGTATAAGGGCTGGTACGTCCGGTGTACCAGCCGAGGGGGCGATCGCCTGTGACTTGGGTATGGAGGGCGATCGCCTTCTCTAAATGCTCCCGTTCTGCCGCTGCATCAAAATACTTGTAGTCAATCCAGCGATAGCCGTGGCTGGCAATTTCCCAGTTTGCCGCTTGCATTGCAGCAACAGCATCGGGGTTTCGCGCCAGCGCCAACGCAACGCCATAGACCGTCACAGGGATATTGCGCGACGTAAACAGCCGATGTAGCCGCCAGAACCCTGCCCTGCTGCCATACTCATAGCAAGACTCCATATTCATGTGCCGCAGTCCCTGAAGGGGAGCCGCGCCCACAATTTCAGACAAAAATGCCTCAGAAGCCTGATCGCCATGAAGAATGCAGGTTTCACCCCCCTCTTCATAATTGATTACAAACTGAACCGCAACGCGAGCCTGATGGGGCCACTGGGGGTTAGGTGGGTTGCACCCATACCCCACCATGTCCCTTGGATAAGGTTCTGACATAGCTGCTGATGACTAAAAGAAAAACTGGGACTCGCTTAAGGCTAAACCGCCTTAATTTCTAAAATGTCTTAACGGATTGTCGCTGCTTTCTTGTAAGCAGCCCATCCCCCCAGGTCAGAAATATCAGGCCAGTCATGCTCTACGATTAGCGCGTGAGGGTACAGCATCGCCGTTAACACTTCTCCATCTTGCAGCGTCACATCTCCTGGATACATGTGAGGCGGCTCCGTAGACACTAAATAGTCGTACTGCTCGGCGGTCAGCTCATAGACTTCGCCTGGAATACTAATACCGCCAGCCTCAACCTCATAGATGGCAGGGTGCCAGCCATCCACAGCGGCATGGAGACGATATTTAGGCTGTGTAGCGGCCTCGCGCAAAAAGACAGCATCCTGAAGATTTTGGTGATCGGGCTGTCCACGCAGCGCAGAACCACAGATAAATACGCGCTTGTGAGAGGGAGGATGAATAGCCATAGATGTTAGTGCATGGATAAAAAAACAACTTAACGAAAACAACTTATTGTGCTAGGGCAGAATCTTCTTCCATTAGAGGAGCTTCTGATAAATGGCTCATCTCTTGAATGACGCGCTCTTTAGCCGCAGCTAAGTGCCCCTGGATGGCTTGAGTGGCTGCTTCAACATTGCGTTGCGCCACCGCTTCATAAATTCGCCGATGCTCAACGCGAATATCCAGCACGTCAGGATTTTGCTGCATGGTCTGGATGCGCAACAGCATCATTTTGTCGAACACCTGATCGAGCAGGGCGCGCAGCCACAGGTTGCCTGAACTTTCTGCCAAAAGCCGATGAAACCGATAATCTAGGTCAAGGAGCTGAAAATTGGTCAACTGAGACGCTTTTTCTTCAGCCAGCTTTTCGGCTTGCGCAACCATGAGGCTAAGACCATAAAATTGCTCGTCCGTGGCATTTTCACAGGCCTCTAAAATGGACTGCTGCTCAAGGGCAATCCGACAGTTATAAAGCTGAATGGCATCCGCTTGAGAGAAGGTTGCGACCCGTAAAACGCCGTCTACATCAATGACAACCAAATCTTCGTTTTGGAGCTGTCGTAGCGCTTCTCGAATCGGGGTTCGGCTCACCTGAAGGTTTTTGGCAAGATGCGTCTCAATCAGCCGCTGACCCGAGGGCAATTCCCCCGACAGTATGGCGGAGCGCAGTGCTTGGTAAGCCTGCTCTTGCAAAGATTGGTTTCGTTGGAGCGATCGCAGGGATAAAGACAAAATACAGACTCCTAATGTCTGAAGGAGCAGAAATGATTCTATAAATTTGAGGACGGGGTCAGCGGCTAAATTTTTTATCTATGCAGCGTGCCTACACAAGTATACCGTATACAGAATTTAGTCGCCGAGCCATTTGATTAAGGCTTAATAATTTTACGGCAGAGGCTCCATTTTTTGCCGAGCTAGAGTAGGCTGTTAAAGCCATGACACACCCTAGCCCTGAGCGTTTGATACCCCAACTATGGCTCTTGAAGGACTCCACGCCGTTTTATCGCAGCTTAAGAAAACCCACTGGAAAGATCAGCAGTCTTTTGAAAAATTTGCGCGTCTTTGGCCCGAGATTGTGGGTGCTGCCGTTGCGGCACAAACACGTCCGGTTAAGCTGAGCGACCAGGGAATTTTGTATGTTACGGTATCGAGTGGCGTATGGGCACAAAATTTAGCCTTTGAGCGGGTCAGACTCTTAAAAAAGGTTAATGCGTCTTGGAACGGCACAGTTAAAGATATTTACTTTTCCACCCGAGACTGGCACCGCAGTAGTTCTCCTCGTCTGCGTCAGGGGATGGAACTAAAGCTTATTTCTAGTCCGGCGCTGAAGATTTCAGGGAAAAGGCCGCAGCCAAAAGACGCTCGAGATGCGTTTTCTCGCTGGTCTTTAGCGGTGCAAAAGCAGACCAAGGGAAATGTTTCTTGCCCTTTATGCCAATGCCCTACACCCCTTGAAGAACTTAAGCGTTGGGGTCACTGTTCGCTGTGCCTCAGTCGCCCTCAGTCAGAAAAATTTCCCAAACTTTAACGAGTGCGCCAGAGAGAGCCGCCGATCTAGCCTTGTCCCAGAATTTGTGAAAACTGAGCGTGCATAAGCGCAATCTCTGGGCTGTGCTGAATGGCTTGAGCATAGCGATGCTCGGCAGTAGAGCCGTCTTCGAGAGGGGTAAGAAGCGCCTGTACTGCTGTCAAAAGCGTTTCAGCCGATTCGGCTTCTTCGGGCTTTTTGGCATTGAGCTGTTCATCAATGCGAACAATCATTTGAGAGATGGGTCGCAGCCAGTTAAACCATTCGTGCCCCAAGACAAGCTGAAAATATTCACCTCTTGTCGCAATGACGCCGTGCGTTTGCTCATAGGTGGTGCGCTCATGCTCCATCAGGGCTTTATGGAGGTTTAACAGTAGGGGTCTAAGGTTACGCAGGCGCTGTTGAGACTGCTGATTGAGGTCTGTATCTGAAAGCATTGACACAAAATAGATAAGCGAAGGTGAAAAAATTGAATGAAGGGGTTTTGCAAAGATGACTCACTGGGGATAAAGCGCAGAAATAATACCCCATGCCCCAGTGAGACACTTTAAGCACTTAGGAATGGGCGGGTTCTTCAGTAGCGCCACCAGCGGCAGTAGTCCGAGCCTGCTGCTGCTCTAGGGTGGCGATCGCCGCATTTACTGCCGCCAAACGGGTTTCTAGGCCATCTCGCGACATTTTGAGAAATTCTAGTTGGGCTTTGCGACAGTGTTGCCGTGTTGCGGCATCCATAAAACAGGAAAATGGAAACATAAGAATTATCCAGCGCTATGACCACGACTCTTATATGGTAGGCAAAGTTTTGTGTTGATGGTGGCGAGATGGCAATCTTAAAGAAAGTTTTATGCTCGGTACAAATAGACCTCTTTCATCAATCCAAACTCCCTCATCCCTTTCCTATCGCCAAAGGTTTTACCCTTCTCCTACCAGGGAAGAAGGGCTAATTCCGGCTCCCCTCGCCCGTTCTGGGAGAGGGGCTGGGGGTGAGGGTCATATTCGTGCAAGAGGTCTAATAGGGCAAGTGGGATGGTTAGAGCTGAATTTTTGTGGCGATCGCCCCAACCAAAACAATCAACCCTAATGCTCGGCGGAAGTAGTTAACGCCTTGAAATAGCTCTTGCCATGCCCAAGTAAATAAGGAGCCAAAGGCAATGGCGTCTAAACCTAGATAAATATTGCCACTGTGAAACAATAGTTTGAGTAGCGTTGCTCCAATCCAAACCAAAATAGGTAGATTAGGCGGCTGAGCTATTACGATATTGCCCGAATCGTCTCGAAAGGTGCTGTCAAAGAGGCTATTTTTTATCATCACTGTTCTCTTAATAAATGCCCCAATCTTGAATACGCTGAGTGTTGAGGATAGATTCAGCCTGAGAGATTTCCTCTTTTGATCCCTCAACAATCATTAAATAATTGCCTTGAGCTAAGTGTTCGCTGTACTGCTTTACCTGATCTTGTGAGATGTCGTCTCCTAGGGCTGCACCCATTAAAGTGCCTGCGGTTGTTCCGTAAAATCCTCCCGCCGCCATTCCTACTAAAGCAGACTTTACGCCTAGAACTGCAATTGAGCCAATGCCAGGAAGCATTAATGCACCAAGACCCATAAGAATTCCAGAAATACCTCCTATTGTCCCAGCAGTTACAGCACTTTTGGTTAAGCCGGAGGCTGATTTACTGTCGATAAAATCTTTTTTAGAAATGGCGATATCTTCATCTTGAGATTCTACATCCTGTGTTATAGCAGTCCTAAATCAGTTGTAAAATATTTAGAATCTATCATAGCTCTAGAGTCTGTTGACACTTATGGAAGACATATCTGAGGATCAGAGTAATAACTCAGAACCGAAACCTATAGATGAGCTACGGGATTTTATCGC
>JBGSVR010000312.1:0-3268 GCA_041752855.1 Thermosynechococcaceae cyanobacterium | reverse complement strand
GCGCCCTCTATATTCCAGAATGAAAATATAGAGGGCGCAAGCCTTGCGCCCCTACAAGAGGAACCCTTGAGGAGAGCATTGCAGTGGTGAAAATTATTGGACGGCGATTGCTAGGCACGCAGCCCGTCTACGACCTTGGCTTAGCGCAGGATCATAACTTTGTGATTCAGTCTGGCCTCGTGGCGTCCAACTGCTTTAACAAGTCTCACTCCACCGCCTACGGTTACGTCACCTATCAAACCGCCTACCTGAAGGCCAACTATCCCGTCGAGTATATGGCGGCGCTGCTCACCTCCAACAGCGGCGATCAGGACAAAATGCCGCGCTACATCAACACCTGCATCAGCATGGGCATTGGGGTAGACCCGCCCCACATCAACCGATCTGGCGTTGACTTTACGCCCCTAGAAACCAGCATTTTATTTGGCATTTCCGCAGTCCGCAACGTGGGGCAAGGCGCAATCGAAAATATTTTAGCCGCACGAGAGACGGGCGATCTCTTTTCATCTCTAGCCGATCTCTGCGATCGCATTGACCCCAAAGTCGTCAACCGTCGCGCCCTAGAAGCACTAATCCAGTGCGGCGCAATGGACTGCCTAAACCTCAATCGAAACCAGCTCACCCAAGATTTAGATCTCATTTTAGATTGGGTGCAGTCCCGCGCCCGCGATCGCGCCATAGGCCAAGGCAACCTGTTTGACATGATGGGCGGTGGAGCCAGCGGTGAAGGTGCGCCCACTAGTCTAGATTCTGCCCCCAAAGCCGCCCCTGTGGCAGACTTTCCAGAGTCAGAAAAGCTCAAGTTTGAAAAAGAATTATTGGGGCTATATATTTCTAACCATCCCCTGCGCGAGATTGAACAGCCCTCTCGTCTGATGGCACCCGTTAGCCTTGCCCACCTCGATACCCAGTCCGATAACATTACTCTTAGCGCCATTGTGCTGCTCACAGAAGTAAAGCCCATTGTGACCAAAAAGGGCGATCGCATGGCAATTGTGCAGCTCGAAGATCTGACAGGCAAAGCCGAAGCGGTTATTTTCCCAAAAAGTTTTGAGCGCATTAGTCAGCATGTTGAAGCAGATCGTCGCCTCTTGATCTGGGGCAAAGTTGATCGTCGAGATGAGCGCACCCAATTCATTATTGAAGATGTAGAACCCATTGAAGAAGTGCGGTTTGTGATGGTGGAAATCCCTGCGCAAGATGCCGCTAATATTCAGCGTCAGCAGCAGCTTAAAGAAGTTCTGCGATCGCAAACCGTTGAGGGCGTTAACCCTAAAGTGGCAGTGGTTGCCAAGATTAAGGGTGCCAGCCAAAACCAGCTCGTGCGTTTAGGGGTGCAGTTTAGAGTGCCGGATGAAACCGCAGCCGTTTCGGCACTGAATAATGCAGGATTTAAGGCGATCGCCTACGGATTAATGCAGAATATTCCCGTAGCTTAGTGTTGACAATCACGAATGGCATGTGACATTCATCACTCGCTTACAGTCGCACAGCAGATATATCTATACATAGAAAGTTCGATCAAATAACTTAGTCAGTTCTCACCAAGAACATAAAAGTTTATTTGAGAAAAACTTCTAGTTTCTACTTTTAGAATTGAAACTGAGTGAAGCATAAGCTTCGCTATTCTTCATGCGAGAAAGCCACGGAAGGTAGAGCAAAACATAGCTTTTATCTATTTTTATAGCTCTAACAATATATTTATCATCTAAATCAAGGAGAAAAATCATGGCAGTTATTTCTACATTTGAATTGCTAGTAAAACCTCAGCTCCCAAAGGACGATCAATTGCCTCCAGGTCTACCAATGGGATTAATCAGTCAAATAGAACAGCTCAGACGAAATGCTATTCAGGGGTATTTTCTAACCTTATCTAACTTGAGTAGCCGTGACTTACTACTTTCTTTAGTATTTACTGTTAGTAACAGTGCAGACATAAATAAAGTCGTCTCTTTTCTAGATACATCATCATCCGATAATTCTTTAGGTTCGCTAACCCCAACGATGGCAGGAAACAAGTTTGGCTTTTCCCCTCTTAATCTAACAGCGGGTGATACAGCTTTATTTTTGCTACAGCCTAACTTTCTGACTTTCCCTGAATTATTAGTGGATACAAACTTTGAAGTCAGAGGCTACGTTGAGATTTTTCTATCCTCTCTATCTGGTGGTAGACCCAGGAATGTACTGCTTCAGGTTACGCCAGAACATCGTGGCACATTCTATCGGATTGAAGAGGATGATCCAAATGTAATTTCTGGCCTTGATCAGTACGCTTATTCTTTGCCCATTCAAAATGGTGGATTGCTTCGTCTAAATCCTAGCGAAGTAACCGCATAAGCTCAAAATACTGAGGAGACAGATTTACTTTATCAGAGAGAATCGTTATTCTCTCTGATAAAGAATATATTAACTATTTATCTAAATACGTCATGAAAACTCTTGACCTGGAACAAATTTTTAGATTTGACCCACTTTCTTTTAGTTGGGTAGCCATTCATCCACAGCCAAAGGGTGTGGTTCAATTTATTGGTGGTGCCTTTTTTGGCACCTTTCCTAATATATTTTATAGATATCTTCTGAAGCAAATCTTTTTAGAAGGCTATACCGTTGTTGCGCTCCCGTTTCGGTTTACGTTTCGGCATTGGTCAGTTGCCATTAGCCTACTGCGTGAGCAGCAAGCATTACGCCCACTTCTGGCGCAAAGGGCTAAAGAATTAGGGTATGAGCCTAGCATTTATAGTGAGACTAGCCGCTATCAGTGGATTGGTCATAGCTTAGGCTGTAAATATATTGCGCTGCTAGAGCTTCTGGCAGAGTGGTCTCAAGACGTGGAGAAAGTGAGTCGCCGAATTCAGAAAAACACAAAAAGGTCAGATGCTCAAATCAAGCAAATTAAGCAAAGCGTAAAAGGTCTTTCGATCTCTATTAAAGATCAGAAGTCTCTGCTCATGGCTCCTGATATTAGCAATACGCAAGATGCCATCCAGATTCCTATTCTTCCAGCACTTTTAGACTCAATTGGCTGGGGAGTTCTACCGACAAAGCAAGAAACGTTTGACCTTATAGAGCAGAGCGCTTTATTTAACTTAGCCAAGATGATTTCTTTTGATAAGGATAAAATCGCAGGCAGTGAAAATGCTCCCTCTGGACTAGAAAATACGGTGCGAACGCTGATTGAAATTCTGGGTAGTAAGCTTCTGTACAAAGAAATTAAAGGGAAGCATTTACGCCCCTTAGGCGTGGAATTGGGAGACAGCATTGTAGGGCC
>JBGSVR010000311.1:0-1913 GCA_041752855.1 Thermosynechococcaceae cyanobacterium | reverse complement strand
TAAGGATGGTTTATGCAGCCTGATAGTGCCCCCCAAACAGCAGAAGCCGCGTCTACGGCAGATATTGCAGACATTAAGACTAAGGCTTCAGTGACCGCATCTCCAGCGGAGCGAGCCAATCAAAACGGGCATATCTTTTTTCAGGCCGTACAGGGCTTGCTGTATCTTCATTTACCCTCTGCCAAGGTCATGACGGTAGAGTGGCCTCATCTTTGGGAGCAGCTTCAGCAGCGGCTAGAGTCTAGCGCTAAAATTTGGCCTCCCAATACCTCCGTGTGCCTGATGGCAAATGACAGACTTTTAGATCCACGTCAGTTTGAGCAGCTTGAGGCTGCACTTTCTGGTGCAAATCTAACCCTAAAGCGGGTCGTGACCAGCCGCCGTCAGACGGCAATTACTGCCGTCTCTGCCGGATACTCCGTTGAGCAGCAGTCCCCTGCGCTGCGCCTCTCAGAAGCCAACGCCGTTAAGTTTGCACCCCTACCTGTGGTGCCGATGCTGGCTGAGCCACTGTACCTTGAAACCACGCTGCGCTCAGGAACCGAGGTGCGTCATCCAGGGTCGGTAGTGGTGGTTGGCGACACCAACCCTGGCAGCGCCATCATTGCGGATGGTAACATCTTGGTTTGGGGGCGGCTGCGTGGGATTGCTCACGCAGGGGCAAATGGCGACCATGAATGCCAAATTATGGCGTTACAAATGGAGCCTACACAGCTTCGCATTGCTGACCAAGTGGCGCGATCGCCAGAGAAGGCACCCAACCAGTTTTATCCAGAGGTTGCCTCCATTGGCGCTGAAGGCATTCAAATTTCGCGAGCATCTGAGATTTCTAAGCGAGGCGTCACTTCGGGGCGAGATGCTGGATAATGAGCCTAATCGGCGTAGGGAAGCGACGGCAATCTTCCGTTTAGCAACGACCGAGCATACTGAGAACTGTTGAGTATTGAAACCAATATGGGTCGAATTATTGTTATTACCTCTGGCAAGGGGGGGGTTGGAAAAACAACCTGTACCGCAAACTTGGGCACGGCTCTTGCTCGCAATGGTCACTCCGTTGCGCTTATGGATGCAGACTTTGGCCTGCGGAATCTAGATTTGCTGCTGGGTCTAGAAAACAGGGTGGTCTATACCGCACTCGAAGTTTTGGCGGGTCAGTGTCGTCTAGAGCAGGCGTTGGTGCGCGACAAGCGGCAGAATGATCTCGTGCTTTTGCCTGCGGCTCAAAACCGCAATAAAGATGCTGTGACGCCAGAGCAAATGAAGCAGTTAGCCTATGCGCTCACCAAGAAATATGACTACGTGCTGATTGACTGCCCAGCAGGAATCGAAATGGGCTTTCAAAATGCGATCGCCGCTGCGGATGAGGCCATTGTGGTCACCACCCCCGAAATCTCTGCGGTTCGGGATGCAGACCGCGTCATTGGGCTACTTGAAGCCAACCGCATCAAAAATGTAAGGCTAATTATTAACCGGATCCGTCCGGCGATGGTGCAGTCTAACGACATGATGTCTGTGAGTG
The DNA here is from genome assembly GCA_041752855.1 of Thermosynechococcaceae cyanobacterium. Lineage (GTDB taxonomy): Bacteria > Cyanobacteriota > Cyanobacteriia > Thermosynechococcales > Thermosynechococcaceae > JAAURS01. The sequence continues at coordinate 394 of JBGSVR010000311.1, read as the reverse complement.
ATGTTCAAGAGATTCTGTCCATTCCGCTCCTGGGCATTATCCCTGACGATGAGAGGGTTATTGTCGCCACCAACCGAGGCGAACCACTCGTCTTATCAGAGGTTGAATCTGTGAGCAAAGTGGCACTCAACAACATTGTGCAGCGCATTGAAGGAAAAACCGTTGATTTCTTAGACCTCAACGCGGCCTACGATACGCTGTTTTCTAGGTTTCGCCGCCTCTTTAAATCTAAATCTTGAGCCGTATCAGCGCTTGCGTTGTTAAACAGCGTTTTTTGTATTGTTGATCCGTAACGCCGTAAAACTTGAAGCATTAAGTTGAAATCCTATGATCAGCGAGCTTATCGAAAAACTCTTTTTTGGGTCAGACAATACCAACAGTCGCGATCAGGTCA
>JBGSVR010000310.1:0-3706 GCA_041752855.1 Thermosynechococcaceae cyanobacterium | reverse complement strand
ACAAATTTGTAGAGGTGCCCACCACGGCGATCGCAGCCTGAGTAAAACGCCAAGGGCTTACCCGCCTCAGCCCGCACCCCAACGGCCTCATGGCGATAGCGGCCTAGCCACGTATGCTTGGTGCCGTAGTCTTGAGGGTTGGCAGGGTCTACTTCCACAATCCAGCCGTATTTGTTGCCAGATAACCCTAAAACATTGCCTTGTCCAGAGATTTCTTCAGAATCAACGACAAACCGCCGATTGCTGGGCGCAAACGAGGTTCCATCCGCATAGACCGCCTCTACCACCTGATTCTGGAAATTTTCTTCCGCGCTGAGTACCGTGCCCCAAGGGGTGGTGCCCCCCGCGCAGTTCCCCATTGTGCCGATGATGCGATCGCCCAGTCCATCCAAATACCCCTGCCCTGTTGCTCGACGGAATACTGCTTTTGCAGGGCCTGTACAGGCTAAATAGCGACGGTCTTCGAGTCCAGAAATTCCGGTAATGCGGCGATCGGCTTTAGAGTAAGTGCGCTCCCACTGCCCCGCAGCGGTTTTACGAATGGACAGTATGCCTATCCCCTGATCCGTCAGCGCCTCTTTCGCAATTTGGCGGATCTGCGCTTTGAGCGGGTCTGTATCTGTCAGGCTGAAAGCATCAATACCTTTGTCTCCAGCCGCTTTAATGGCAACTTCTACAGCCTTAAAGGGCAGCGGCTGACCAATAACGGCTTCATAGCTCTGAATCCAGGGGATAGCGCTGATGTATTCAAAGTTGACGACGAGATAGCCTTCGTTGGGGGCGGTTTCAATAAACGACAGATAGTCATTGTTGTAGCCAAACCGAGAATTGCCTAGGCGATCGCCCCAAGCCGCAATGACCTGATAGCGATACCCTTCGGGTAATACCAAATCATCTGCTACTGCAAAATTCTGGTATCGCTCTATCTGCTGAAGCGGCGTAATGCCATTGGTAGCGAGCGGCATTGGTCCTAAAATAGGCGTGAATGGGATGGCTGATTTAGAAAGTGCAGCCTCAGCCATTGATTCGTGTAGAAGAAACCGCTCGGATAGTGCAGCACCGCCAATTGCTGCGCTAAAAAATACCAGAAAATTCCGACGGTTCATAACAAAAACCTTTTTTAGGGTAAGCACTTCTAAACCTGTACGCCCAGCCCAGCAAAGCGCCGCTTCATTTACAATGGCGAGTGTAACGGCTTAGGGTTAAGAAATCGTAATCACCTTGGCTCTAAAGGCCATAAATATCAGTTTCTCAGTAACGCGACTTTGTGACATCATCTAAAACCCTTGCTCTAGCGACATTGGAGAATAACATGGCAGCCCCAACTATCAATCTAGGCATTGACGAAGCGACCCGAAAAGATATTGCGGCTGGTTTATCGCGTCTGCTCGCCGATACCTATACGCTTTATTTGCAAACCCACAATTTCCATTGGAACGTCACGGGACCAATGTTTAGTACGCTTCATCTGATGTTTGAGACGCAGTATACCGAGCTGGCGCTGGCAGTCGATTTAGTGGCAGAGCGGATCCGGTCTTTAGGGTTCCCTGCACCTGCGACCTACAGCGAGTACGCCAAGCTCAGCTCCATCAAGGAAACGGCAGGGGTTCCCAAGGCAGAAGAAATGATTAAGCTCTTGGTGGAAGGCCAAGAGGCAGTGGTACGTACCGCGCGCTCAATTTTTCCGATGGTGGATGAAGCCCATGATGAGCCAACGGCTGATCTGCTCACCCAAAGAATGCAGCTCCACGAAAAAAATGCTTGGATGCTTCGGAGCTTATTGGAATAGCTCAGCTCTCGTCCCTCGTATTGCTGCTCTCCAGTGAACAGGTTAAGCTCCCCCTAAAAATGCAAAAGCCCTGCTTACATTAGTTTGAGCAGGGCTTTTGCATTCATTCATTGACCGTAAGATTTAATAACTATGCATCGCCCTTCATCGCATCAATCAAGATAGAGGCCACCTCAGGGCGAGAAAACTCAGGGGGCGGTAGTTCTCCTCGTCTCAACATCTCTCGTACCTTTGTGCCAGACAGATGAATGCGTTCTTCTGGCAGGCTAGAGCTGGTTTTAGCTGTTGCCATGCCCAAAGATTTTTTGCAGTAAAAGGCGTGTTCAAACATCATGGGGGTGATGCCCAAGGCGATAGGGTCAAGCTCATCAAAAATGTACTGCGCGTCGTAGGTGCCGTAATAGTCGCCTACCCCAGCATGATCTCGCCCCACAATAAAGTGGGTGCAGCCATAGTTTTTGCGCACCAGGGCATGGAAAATCGCCTCACGCGGCCCCGCGTAGCGCATCGCGGCAGGGTTAATGGCAAGGGTCACGCGATCGTGAGGGAAATATTTTTCTAGCAGCACCTCATAGCAGCGCATCCGCACGTCCGCAGGGATGTCGTCACTTTTGGTGGCACCCACCAGTGGATGCAAAAATAGCCCGTCCACCATCTCTAGGGCACATTTTTGAATGTACTCATGGGCACGGTGAATCGGGTTGCGCGTCTGGAAGCCCACAATCGTCTTCCAGCCCTTGTCTTGGAATAAAGCCCGTGAGTCAGCCGGATCGATCTGATATTTAGGGAAGAACGGATGGGGACGACGCTCCATCAGCCAAATAGGACCTGCCAAATTGACAGCGCCCTGGTCATACACCACCTTTACGCCGGGATGCTTGTCTTCGTTGGTCAGGTATACCTTCAGCGCCTCATGGTTTTTATCGTAGGTATATTTTTGGGTGAGTTCCAACACGCCAATAAACGCGCCTGTGGGGTCATCGAGCCGGATGGTGCTGCCAATGTCTAGAGTTTCGGCAACTCCCGCATCTACAGACAGCGTAATGGGGATACTCCAGGGCAATCCATTGGCAAGCTGCATGTGGTTGACAACCTGCTCATAGTCGTCCTGCGCCATAAAGCCCACCAATGGGCTAAACCCACCAATGGCAATGAGTTCTAAATCCGACAGCGATCGCTCATCTAACCGCACACGAGGCAGCGTATCGGCCTGGGCTAAAAAATCTTGGCGTTGCGCTGGGGTGACAATTCGGTTGACCAATACCCCACCGTGGGGCGCAATTCCGGCAGATCGCTTCGCTGACGCACTCTTAGCTAAACTCACAACGCTATTTCCTTTATCAAACGGCTCGTCAACCATCATAAAACAACGCCGTTCGGTTCCTTGCGATCGCCACTAAGGCCGAGAGGAATGATATAACTGAAACCATTGTGAAGCGCGCTGCCCTACGGTTTCAAAACGCATTCAGTCCAGCAGATTATCAACGATAAGGATCCATCCTATGGCCTCTCAATACCCAATCCGACTCACCCCAGCGCCGATTGAATTTGGGACAGATGGATGGCGGGGGATTATTGCAGCCGATTTTACCTTTGAGCGCCTGGGTCAAGTTGCCCCCATCGCCGCCCAAGTTCTTAAGCAAACCTACAGCGCCGAGACGAACAACAGCAATCTCATCATCGTGGGCTACGATCGCCGCTTTCTGTCTCCAGAGTTTGCTGAAGCAACCGCGATGGCGGTGCAGCAGGCAGGGTTTGATGTAATGCTCTCTGATACTTTTGTGCCTACCCCTGCCGTAAGCTGGGCGGTGAAGCAATACCAGGCATTAGGGGGACTGGTTATTACCGCCAGCCATAACCCAGCGGCCTATTCTGGCCTTAAAGTAAAAGGAGCCTTTGGGGGTTCCGTTGCGCCCA
>JBGSVR010000309.1:0-7835 GCA_041752855.1 Thermosynechococcaceae cyanobacterium | reverse complement strand
ATTCAGTCTTCAGCCCAAATCAAAGGAAATAGCCTGCACTTTAACGAAGGCGCTCAGCCGATGGCGCTTTTGTGTTTACCAGGGGGTGCATCGGCACTGGTTCCTCAGCAGATGGAGCCACGAACCCCTTTTGTGATTGAGACGGGATGGTTAGTGGAACCCAATTTGCGCAAGCGCATGGTGCGCAATTATAGCGATCGCGGGGAATGGGTCAGCATTACGCTGGTGACGGAGCGTAGAAGTGTGCCAAACATCTAAGCGCCAGATTCTAGATTGCGATCGCCCACCTCTGCAAAGCCTGCGATCACCTAAACTACTGACCCTAAATTCTCGCTAAATTGAGCTGATCTGCCAATGAAATAGCCTGATTTCTCTGGTTAAACTCATCCAGCAACCGAAAAAATAACTCAAATCCCGCTTTCTCATCATGGCAAGACAGCATAATTAGCTTTGCCCAAGACGTTACAGAAGCTATCCCTAGCTTATTTTGAAGCCAAGGCTGAAACTCGTCCCAAAAAGACTCTTCAGTGTCAGTCAACTTAATACCCTGCTCACTGCGGGCAAACTCATACCCCATCAGAAACATAAATAAATCGCTCACCGAAGGTCGTCCTAAATACATCCCAGGACTTTTCTGTATTTTTTCTAGAACCTCAAATAGGTCGCTCATCTTAAACTCCCGTAAAGTGCTGCTCTATAAAGAATCCAGCTCATCTACTATAAATCTTTCGCTCAGGCAATGGAAACTCTTGAGCCAGTCTGCCCTTGACAATCCTTCGGCTGATAAATTGTCAAACACCTTTCCTAAAACCTCTACTCCATAGTGCGTGCCATTTTCCGTGATCGACTCCTCCAGAGTATGGCGATCGCTCGTAATAAACGTTTCACTGCGTCGCTTAGTTTTCAGCCTCAGAATTTTGCTTTCAATTCCATTTTCGCTCAACCACTCCATGATAGCGATCGCGCATTTATCGCACTCCAGCAAAGGAAATCGAATGGAAAGCTGACCAACCTTTTGCAAAATCTCCTTTTCCGAAAACCTTTTCTCCATTACCCTAAGTTCTATTATTTAAGCCGAATCTACTATATTTCGGGATGTGGAGGACTCTTGGTGCGCAGCGATCACCTACCTTAATAAAGACTGCGATAACAGTAATTTTCCGAAACTTTTTACACCTTTAATTAATTCAGGCTGATAGAAATTATCCGATCTTTCGAGCTAGAGCACTACCCAACTCCAAACAAAAGACCCCTAAAATAGCGCTTCCGCTCCAGTAAAACAGCGATTTTCCCCAGTGTCCGCTATGGATCAACGTGGTTGTGTCTAAGGCATAGGTCGAAAACGTTGTATAGGCTCCCAGAAAGCCGATCGCAACCAAGGCTCTCAAATCTGGAGATGCAATCGCCCGTTCCATCGTAAACGTAGCAAAAAAGCCCATTACCAGCGCCCCAGACAGGTTAATGATCAGCGTACCAAAGGGAAACCCCGCTCCAAACCACTGGAGACACCATCGCGTGATGTAATAGCGGCTGAGGGCACCTGGCACTGCACCCAGGGCGATCGCCATCGGAATCCGCAGTTCTGGGTCAATGGCACCCAGACCCGCCTGAATTTGAATCACCCCATTGAGCAACACCCCCAACACCTTTGTTTTCATCACCACACTCCCGCAAAAAATGGCATCCTTGGGCATAGCATACCGAATACCGTCGTTTTCTACGCCACTGCCGAGGCTCAGTCAGCTCACTGATCCCGTAGGGCAAACAGAGCGCTAAACTGAGAGACAGCATTTAATAACATTGAGCAATGACCAGGGCTGTCCAGGATTTGAACCTATGTCGCTAAAAGTCGTTTTGTTTGACTTTAACGGCGTTATTTTAGACGATGAACCCATTCACGAACAGCTCATCCAAGACGTGATGCTGTCAGAAAACGTCCGCATTACAGCCGAAGATTTTCAGCAGTTTGGCCTAGGCCGTAGCGATCGCGCCTGTTTCCAAGATCTATTCAACGCGCGGGGTCGGGTCGTAGCCCCAGACTACATCACTAAACTGCTACAGCAGAAGGCGATCGCTTACCAGCAAAAACTTCAGGTATTAGAAACGCTTCCGCTTTATCCAGGCGTTGAAACTCTCGTTAAATCTCTGCAAGATAGCCAGATCAAGCTCGGCATCGTGAGCGGTGCCCTTCGAGATGAAATTGAATGGGTGTTAGCGAAGGCAAATCTGCAAGATGCCTTTGATTTGGTTGTAGCAGCAGAAGATATTTCCACCAGCAAGCCTTCCCCTGAAGGGTATGAAACGGCGATCACCCAATTCAACACCCGTTACCCAGACCTAAATCTACGCCCTCAAAATTGCCTTGCCATTGAAGACAGCTTCCCTGGCCTAGCATCTGCCCACAATGCTCGTATTCCTGTGGTGGGAGTTGCCCATACCTATCCCTTTCACATGATGCAGCGTCGCTCTAACTGGGCCATAGATTATCTAGATCAGCTTGAGGTACCGCGCTTAATTCAGCTCTTTGAAGACGGTAGAGAATCTAGTAGTACGCGCTCTGAGGCACCCGTCCCGGCTCCACAGCATGGATAAAACAGCAGCCGGAAATCGGCCAGTATTTTTGATACAGCGCCTCTTTGGGGCAACCCCAGCCAAGCTGAAGGGTAATTTCTAAGGCTCCAGGATATTCGAGCTTATGCAGATACGCCCACTCAGAGCGCTGAGACTGAATTTCAATTTGGGGCGAACTCACAGGGCTGTGGGGAATATGCTTTGCCTGATGGCAGTAAGTCTCCATGCCTTGCGCAATCTGCTGCCAAAACTTCAGCACCAGCGTTTTGTGAGCAGCTAAAACTTCTAAATCCTGCGGCAGCGCAATCAGATGATCGTCTACCTCTGGATACTCCAGCGAAACGTCTTTTGCCGTAAACTTGCGCCACAATAGCCCAGACACCTGATGCTTACGCTGATAGTCGTGGACAGCATCGCGGAAGTCGCAGTAGGCGGTAAATTTTTGCACCCCTTCGGCATTTACAAAGGGTTCCACAACAGGATGAAAGCGGGTGGTAGAGGCCGTTAGGCTCAGGCGATCGCCCCGCAGACATGCTTCACGCTCGTGAGCGAGAATCTGCGCTAAATCTTGGGTGGTATAGATCTGAGCCATTGACCGTGACCTCACTAACCCTCAAGGACTCTACGGGTCTAGAATCTCTACCCGCTATAGTAGTGCCTGTTTTAGAGTTTGCTGTTATTCAGCACCACCGCAGGCGATCGCATTTTTATCTCTAAAGCTACATCTACAGCAAAGGCGTAAGGCGAGCGACGAGCTGTTCTGGAGGCATCACGCCTTCAATCCGCTCGACGGGTTGGCCCTGCTTGAACAACACCAAGGTTGGCAGCGCATGAATTTCGTATTGAGTAGCCAGATCTGGATAGCGATCGGTGTCAATTTTGACGATCTGAACCTTACCTCTCAACAAAGCCTGCACCTGATCTAGAATCGGCACCAACATCCGGCAAGGCCCACACCAGGTGGCATAAAAATCAACCAGTAGCGGCTTATCAGCAGACGCAATCAAATCTTCAAAACTCGTGAACTCTTTTTGGACAGACATGACAATAGACTCCTCGGCAGAACTGACTTCAAGCAAGCGCTTTCTTCAATTGTGAATCAGATTGTCCAGGAAGAATAGGCAATCCTTCCACGACTGTAAGGCGTAAGCAAGATTCAAATCCATCCCCCTTCAAATTGAACTTCTTTTTCTCAAGGGAGGTGAGTCCCGCACCGTCTGCAAAATTGGGCATCTTGGTCATGGAACGCAAGCCCACACCCAGGGCACATTACTTCGGTTTGGGCACCGCTTTTGACCAACCGCCGCACTAAATCGCCCACCTGCCAGGGAATGAGCGCCACGCCCGTTACAATCATCAAAACCGTCAGAAACTTCCCTGTCTCGGTTATAGGAGTTACATCCCCAAAACCAACGGTGGTCATGGTAACAACCGAAAAATAAAATGCATCTAAGAAGGTTGCAAACTCTTTTGCATTGACCAGATGCTCTGCCTGGTAAATCAAACCAGAATAGACAAAGACGATCGCAAACAGCGTAAACAAAATTCGGATAAAAATCGGGGCATCTTCAGACCGGACGTTGCCCCAGATCGTTTTATTTTCTAAAAACCGAATGAGTCGCAGAATGCGAAACCATCTAAAAATGCGCAAAAACCCAACGTCGCTTAGCCCAATTACAAAGGGGGCGATCGTTACAAGGTCAATAATGGAATAGACATTAAAAACAAAGCGGAGACGGTTTTCAGCGCACCACAGCCTGAGGGCATACTCAGCCACAAAAATCCAAAGCACTACGGTATTCAGCGTATCCAGAAAAGCTCGAACCTGCTCTGGCAGCGCATAGGTTTGGGCAATAAAAACCCCAACCGATATCAGCACCAGTAGGGTGATGATTACATCGATCGCAATTCCTAAAGGCGTTTGGATATCGTCTAAATAAAACCCAACCGCAGTGCGCAGTTGCGCCAGTCGAGTCCAAAGGGATGGGGGTGGAGAGACTTCACGCATGGGCACCTGCCTTTGACCAAGGCTCTATCCACTGTATAGCTCTAGAGGGGAGCTGCTGCTAGGCGCTAAAACCAAAGCCGAAAGGCACTCTGCCGCACCCGCTCAATTAACCCTCGCACTAGGCCGTTGCTAATCACGGTCAACGGACTTGCCATAATGAGCGCTTTTACTTCAGCGCGCGTAATTTTGACATTGCCGCCTTTTTTCAGCATGGCTGTGGACTGAGTAATGTCTCGCAGCGTTGCGTAGGCAAACATCAGCGGCAAAATGCAGAATAGGCGAATGGCAAGAGACGCACGGGGCAAACTGGTGAGATAGTCCGCAGACTTGTCAAGGTCTGTCCAGGCTAGCGCGACCAGAGACTTGATTGCAGCATGATTTTGCTCAAGATAGTTGGGGTCGAGCAATGTCTCATGGCTGCTGCCGTGCGCCACTAAAGCATCTTGAGGAATGTAAATAGCATTCTCCTCTTCTGCGTCCCAAGCAATGTCTTTAAGGATATTGACCGTTTGGAGCGCTTCACCAAACTCGGCGCAGGTCTTGCGCAAAAGCTGATAGTTTTCACGGCTCACAAACGGAGAATGTTCGTACCAAAGATCGGTGAGCAGATAGCCTACAGTGCCCGCCACGTAGTAGCAGTACTCTTTGTACTCTTCTAGAGTCTGAATTCGGAGGCCATTGGGGTAGAGGTTTACAAACTTCTTCATGCCCACGATCATTTCGGTGAGCCAGTGCTGAAGCGTTTGCTGAGACTGCATGGGCAGGCTGCGATAGAGCGTAAAGACCTGATGGGTTTGGTGAACTAGCTCTAAGTGCGCTGGGTCTCCGCTCACAGATTGGGTAAGCTGAGCGTAGCGATCGGCTAAAGATGAGTCTTCAAAACAGTTGATGAGCTGATCGAGTAGGGCAGATTTGGCTGCCACAGATGCCTTGGGGTCATCTTCGATAGTGTCTGCAATCCGTGCCAATAGGTAGCCGCACAACACAGAGCGACCCAGTTGACCGGGCAAAAACCGAATGCTGATCGCAAAGGTACGAGAAACCTGCGGCAGAATTTCCTGACAAAATTGATCGACTTCCCGCTGATCAAGGGGAGACTCTAGGGCAATTTGAACCATACACGCTCACTCCTGCGCTACACCAAACACAACGCGTTCCACCACACTCATTTAGCCCATTGAGACCCAAAAGGTTTCAACGTTCTTCACGTTCAGAATTAGATTTCTGCCATAAATGGCTCAGAACCGTTAAATCGGCTTTAGAGCATTTATGCGGACTCTCCGAGGAAGATACCATACGCGAATGCTAATTTGCTCATTTTTTGTGACAGCAATGTCAACTGTCTAGCTTTTTATGGTAAACATTTTGCCTCTAGGTTTTTAAGTTGAGCGATCATTGCTTTTGTCCAAGGAGTGTTATGCCCTGTCCCGTTAGTGCAATTTTTGTCCCCCGAGGTGCGGAGTTTAAGGCGGTTGAGCGGGGGTTAAGGCGCAGCGGTTCGTTAGAGACCGTTTTGCTTTGTGCCACACCCATGGGGCCTCAGCCAATGCAACAATTTCTAAAACAGTGGCTCCAAACAGAGCGTAAATGCCTGAGCAGTTCTCCATCTGTTTTATTAGTGGGGCTTTGTGGCAGTTTGACGAGTCGGCTTTGCGTAGGCGATCGCATCCTATACCAAAGCTGTATTGACGAGAGAGCATCTCAATCCGTTCCACCTCTCATCTGTGATGTATCTCTCCTAAAGACTTTACAGGAGCGCCTTAACCCATCGGTGATGGAGGTCACAGGGTTGATGTGCGATCGCCTAGTGCATTTAGCGGCACAAAAGGCTACGCTCGCCCAGCGCTTTAAGGCCGAAGTTGTAGATATGGAAGGCTATGCGTTTTTGGCGGGACTGCAAGCCACCGATATTGCCGTGGGGATGCTGCGCGTGGTTAGTGACGATGCCCAGCATGACGTACCAGACCTCGCTGCTGCCATGACAGAAACAGGAGAACTGAAGCCCCTAGCACTCGCCAGCAGCATGATTCGTCAACCCCGCAGGGCAATGCGCCTGATTCAGGGATCTTTGACAGGACTGAAGCAGCTTGAAGGGGCGATCGCCCAACTATGCGGCAACAGTTAGATAAGGAGTAAGGCATTACTATTCATAAAACGGGTTTCGGCTTCGCTCAACCCTCAAATCTCGTATTGGTGTGGGTTGAGCGGCCTGTCCTGAGCTTGTCGAAGGGAGCCGAAACCCAATCTCAGCCTGTATCTTTGTTTGTGTTCACCTACTTAGATCAGCTCTAGATAAGGTCGTGCCAAGAAGTAGCTGGCGATCGATTTGGCATCAATGCCGTCACCCCGATGAATCGCAGCCTCAAAATCAGCAGGGGTCATGAGGATCACTTCAATGTCTTCGTCTTCATCTTGGGCGGGTGGTGCTTCAAGACGCTCTAAATCTTGGGCAAGGTAGGCGTAAATTAGCTCATCAGAGTACCCAGGCGCAAGGGGAAATTGGCCTAAATTAGTCCAGCGATGGGCGCGGTAGCCCGTCTCTTCTTGAATTTCGCGCTGAATGGTTGCAAAGGGATCTTCTTGTACCTCAACCGTACCTGCCGGAAATTCTAAGAGACGCCCCTGCATCGCAAAGCGATACTGCTTAACCAGCACCAGTTCGCCATCTGCTGTCACTGGCACTGCTAGGGCACCCCCTGGATGACGAATATAAGACCAGTCGCCCACGACACCATTGGGCAAGCGCAGTCGATTTGTCTCAAAGCTAAACTTACGGCTGCGAACTAATATCTGTGGCTCAATCAGTTCAAAAGGTTCTAGAGATTCTGAGTTCATGGGGACGGTATTAACGAAACTCCGGTACAGTCTACAAGATCGCAATGCCGCTGGATGGTTAGCCCTGAAACAGGATGCACCCAGTCAGGCAGCAGTTCAGCCAAAGGCACTAGCACAAAGGCGCGTTCTGTCATTCGGGGGTGGGGCAGGGTGAGTTCTGGCGTGTTTAGCACGATGGCATTGTAAAGCAATAAATCAAGGTCAAGGGTACGAGGTCCCCAATGTTCTGTGCGCTGGCGACCAAACTGCTGCTCAATTGTCATTAAAAGATGAAGTAAGTCTTGAGGCGATCGCCGTGTTTCGATCACCACGCACCCATTCACATAGTCTGGCTGAGCTGGACCAATGGCGATCGTTTTGTACCACTGCGATTGCGACACTAGAGTCGTGGTAGCTTCATGGGCAAAGACTTCTACCGCAC
>JBGSVR010000308.1:0-4015 GCA_041752855.1 Thermosynechococcaceae cyanobacterium | reverse complement strand
GAAGCAACGGTGGCGGTGTTTTATGTGTCTGACTATGGCTACAGCGATCGCCTGTCTCAGTCCATTGCTCGAGGCATCACCAAAACTGAAGTTGCGGTAGAGATGATGGATCTGAAGTCTGCTGAACCACAGGAAGTTGGGAGCTTGCCAGTCGCGCCCAGGGCTTAGTGTTGTGTGCCCCGCCGAGTTCTGGCGCAGTGGGCACCGTCGCTAAGGCGGCGTTAGGGACGCTCTTAGCAGCAGTCAAGGCTAAGCAAACCATTGGGCTATTTGAAGCCTATGGTGGGGATGATGAGCCAATTGATCCGCTAATTAATCAGTTCCGTGATCTGGGGCTGACCTTAGGGTTTGAGCCAATCCGTATTAAAGCAACGCCCACGGATATGACCTATCAGCTTTGTGAAGAAGCTGGGACTGACTTGGGGCAGCTATTGATTCGCGATCGCAAAATTAAGGCGAAAAAGGCAATTAACAGCGACTTAGAAAAGGCGTTGGGTCGGCTTTCGGGTGGGCTTTATATCATCACGGCAAAGAAGGGCGACGTGACTGGGGCGATGTTGGCTTCTTGGGTGACTCAGGCCAGTTTTGAGCCGTTAGGGTTTACGGTGGCGGTGGCAAAGGATCGGGCGATCGAGTCTTTGATGCAGGTGGGCGATCGCTTTGTCCTCAATACCCTAGAAGAAGGCAAGCACCTGCCGCTCATGAAACACTTTCTGAAGCGCTTTCCACCAGGGGCAGATCGCTTTGCAGGCATCAAAACTCAGGTGGCGAGTAACGGCAGCCCCATTTTGACCGAGGCATTGGCCTATATGGAGTGTGAGGTGGTCAGCCGCATGGAGTGTAGCGATCACTGGCTGGTCTATAGCCAGGTAACGGCTGGGCGTGTGTCTAACCCTGAAGGGCTAACGGCGGTGCATCATCGCAAGGTCGGCAATTACTATTAGGGTTGCTCATGACTGGGGTCACAAAAACAACTAGACCCCAGTCATGGCAAGGACAACCTGATCTAACTCACGATTAAAACAAAAGCTGGTGACAAGACTCGAACTTGCGACCGGCTGATTACAAATCAGCTGCTCTACCAACTGAGCTACACCAGCAAATCAAATTCAATTATACACAAGGGTTTGGGCAAAACAAAGCCAAGAAAGCTAAGTACACAGCTTTTTATTAAATTAATGCCACTTTGTGAGCCAATCCAGCATCTGCTGAGGCAAAGGCTGACGCTCACGATTCTTTAGATTAATGCAGACATGACGGGTCAACGCCTTGCTGATGAGCCGATCTTGATCGCCCTTCTCATAAATCTCATACCCAATCTCAAACCCATGCGCAGACGCTAACACAGGCGTTAGCAAAATCTCATGGCGATCGCCACAAAACGCCGGATGACGATAATCGGCCTCGGCATGGACAATCGGAAATGCGATCGCGCTATGCCTGCTAAAAAACTGACGCACCTCAATGCCTACGGCAATCAGAGAGTCTTCATAGGCTTCGTGACACATTGCTAAGGTGCGTGCAAAATACACCACCCCTGCGGCATCGGTATCTTGAAAGCGGACTGTGCGTTGATAGACAAAAGGCATATTGACTTTATGTAAATGGTTTGTTAAGTTTAGTTACATAAGTTAATAAAAAGATTTTAAACCGCTCCTGCAAGGAACATTTTTAACATCTGTCTAACACCCTACTACTCTCCTAGTGGGGTTGTTTTTTGGAGTGGTGACGGCTCAATTGGCTCAACGTGATGGAAGTAAGTGCGGTCAAAATAGCGATCACCATTAGGTTCTCGGCGCACTACGTCAATAAAGCGGTGGTCAAATAAGATCTTTTCTGCACCGTAAGCATAGCGAGTGGTTACGGTATAGGCAACGGTTTCATCGAGTCCACTCAGAGACACGATCATCTGCACATGGTCACGGACTAAATCTTCAGCCGTGCAGCCATAGAGGGGGTGAGTAGGCGTAATGGGTGAGTAGGCCGTCCAAGAGATCGAGAAGCCGGGACTGCGATCGCGCAAAAGATCAAGGGTATGAATGCGATAAATTTGTTCTCCTTCTGCCGTCAGTTCATTGCGAAACAGATAGACGTGCAGTTGCGCCTCTAGAATTTGGTTACGGCGCTGGTTTGCCATGCGAAACATGAGCGTTGGCACGCCATTCATAGGCGCAATGACGGCATACTGACTAAACATGATGCGCGCTGAGGGTTTAGAGAACCGCGCAAATGAAAGCCCCGTGACTACGGCAATGACCAATAGGCTTGTGATTGCCTCTAAAGTGACCATAACATTGGCATAGGGCGTCTTGGGCGAAATCACGCCGTAGCCGATTGAGCCAAGCGTTTGGACACTAAAAAAGAACGCATCTTCAAAAGAGCCAGGGCGAGCGCCCGTGAGGCAGTCGCCACCCAGTAGGTAAAGCACCGCAAATATGGCATTAAGCGCTAGGTACGCCACCGAAATGATGACAATAAAGCCCCACCAAGGCACCGTCAACATCAGGTGATACGGGTCGCGCCAGTGAGCGTACCAAGTGTCTAGTCCTTCGACCTGAAACTTACCGTCCTCCTGTCGCGCAATCCGAACGGGAAGCTGACTCCGACCAGAAAGCTGTTTTGCTTTTTGCTTCAGTCGAGATCTCATGGGTTGTAAACGCGCAAGAATGCCGCTAGTTTAGCCTATTGCTAAGGGACGAATCTGCTGGCGTTTGAGCAACTGCAAACGCTGCTGAAGATACTGGATATCGGGGATGCTTTTGCCATAGCGCCAAGCAACATAAGCCTCAGAAAGTTCGGCAACCAATTCGGCTTTGTCGGCAGGGTAGGTTAAGCGCACCTGCTGTACATACTCTAAGGGCGTTTCGGTCGGGTGTTTTTGAAGACCCTGCATGGCTAAAAACCGCAGCATCTGCTGATACAACCGAGCCATTGGCGGTAGCCGCCGCAGCTGATAGAAGTTCTGAGCCGACCGCCCTAAGTGCCACAAACCCCATGCTCCGATGCCAAAGCCAAAGCTCAGCAAACACAGCTTAATGATGCCCAACCATCCCTCAGAAAACAGACCCAGCAGTTTACCCATAGCCTTGCCCAAGAAGGCGATCGCCCCACTAATCCATGCCGCTACAGGGGAGGGGAGCCATCCTGCCACCCAGTTCCAAAACTGACGCAGGACAGAGAAGGTCTGATCTACTTCCACCGAAGGCGGATACAGATCGTGCCCTGGAATGGCATCAAAGGCAAACCAACCGTGGCCTGGAAAGTAGACTTCGCTGAGGGCATAGGCATCGGTGTTTTTAACCACGTATAGCCCCGTAAAGGCGTTAAATTCTCCTGGAGCAAAGCCTGTGGCTAATCGCGCCGGAATGCCAATGGAGCGCAGCATGACGGTCAGCGCCGAAGCGAAATGGTCGGGGTAGCCACCCTTCCAGTCGGTCAGAAAGGCGGTTACTAAATCTTGATTAGCCCCAAGGGTGGGCAAATTTGCCTGAAGGGTGTATCGCTGCTTAAGTGCCTGGGTCAGATAGAGCGTCTTTTCGTAGGGGGTTGTGAGCGATCGCCCAGACTTGGCTAAAAGCTGCTGGGTAACTTGCCTTACTTGAGGGGCGATCGCCGCTGGAATCTGTAGGTAGTTTGCTTGAATCGACTTGGGATATTTCGTGCGGGTGCGATTGAGACGGCTGCGGTCGCGGTAGGGCACATCCGACACCACAGAATAGGTTAGGCCCTCTTCGAGGGGGCCTGGCGATCGCATTCCGCCTTCTGCATCCACCGCAATTTCTTGAGTCGGGAAATAAACCTCACGGGCTTGGGACAGGGACGGCAGCAGGTTGGGGAATTCAGCCAAAATCGAGAAGGTCTGCACCACCTCTTTGGTTTGGGATTGAGGCTGCTGAGAAGGCATTATGAAGCGGTAAGACCACGGCGAGCGACGCACGATGTTGGCATCTTTGTTGCGGGAGACTTTCCAGCCTTGGCCTGTATAGCGATCAAAGGCCATCACGCGCCAAAAGCC
>JBGSVR010000307.1:0-5016 GCA_041752855.1 Thermosynechococcaceae cyanobacterium | reverse complement strand
GCCTTATATTGTCAGCAGTATGCGGCATTTCCATACGGCCTACCCAGAAGTGACTAATTTTTTACCCGTGCTGGTCTGGAACGGCTACAGCCAAGAACACCACAGCATGGAATCTCTCCAAACCAACGAAGGTATGGTGCGGTTCTGGAAAGGCAACGGTTTTGATGAAGTCATTCTAATTGATGCCAAGGAATACGACGATGGCAAGCAGGTAGGCGACTACGTCGATAGCACCGCTTTTTCATTCCAGAAACGACTGGCTTTTATGGAAGCCGTCTTAATTGCAGCAGACCAAGCCGCACGGTTGGCCTTGGGCGGCAAGCTTACCATTTTGATTCTCAAGCAGCTTAAGGGTGCGGGGGTTCACGCTCTGGGGGCAAAGTCTCATAACCTCTATGCTCACCACACTCTCGATAATGTGGATATTGTCTCGGCATTGAAACGGCGATCGCTCTCTCCAGAAAGCTGGTCAGTGGTTCGCACCAATCTTTCACGGGCTGGCGGTGGCCCTGCGGCAGAAACCGTCGTTACAGAATTTGTGCTGCCTCTGTCGGATCTCAGCGGTCTAGTTCTGGAAGAATTTGCGGTTGCAGGTGAGCCTAAAGTTTCGACAACTGCAATGGGTAAACTGGTAGGCCAAGTTGGACATCTCGACAAGCGCTACCTCGTCACCAACGCCGACGGCAACGAGGCATCCGGCATTGGCAACATTAACCAAGCCCTTAAAATTATCCATCCCACCGATGACCCCATCTATAACCAGACCCCCAACGGTCAGGTCTACGAACCCCTCAGCGAAGATGCCTGTGCAGGCTTAGCCGCTGGCTTGGCGCTCATGGGCAGCCGGACGTTATGGTGTTCTTACGAGTCGTTTGCCATTAACGGTCTGCCTATTTGGCAAACGGTCATTCAGGCTATGGCAGAACTGCGTCGCCCAACGCCTTCTACCATTACGCTGTTTACGGCTGGGGCGCTAGAGCAGGGACGCAACGGCTGGACGCACCAGCGACCCGAAGTGGAAGCCTACTTTGCCGCCATGATGCGCAATGGCAACGTCTTTCCGCTGTTTCCGCCCGATGCCAATGCAATTCAGGTTGCCTATGAGTGGGGTCTTTCTACAAAAAATAAGGGAATTGTCATCACGGCAAGCAAATCTCCCTTGCCGATTCGCACTACCTTTGCCCAAGCCCGTCAAGGGTTCCAAGACGGTGCCTTAGTGTTGCAAGAGGTGAAGGGCGCTAAAACTGTGGTCTTTGCTGTGGTTGGCGACATGAGCCTTATTCCGGTCTTTGAGGCCGCTACACTGCTGGAGGCAGAAGGGGTGGGCGTTCGCATTGTTTCTGTGATGAATCCCCGCCGTCTCTATCGCCCTCACGATGTCGCTTGGGACACCTGCTCTGAGGCCGATGGTACGTTTATGGACGATGCGCAATTTGACGAAATTTTTGGCGCAGATGCGCTGATTGGCGTGATTGGGGGTGCCAGTGGAATGCTAGAGCCTGTCATGCTGCGCAGCATGGCAAAACGCGATACCTTCGCCTGGAAACGGGGTGAAACCACCGCCAGCGCAGGTGAACTTATGGCCTTTAATGGCATCACCGCAGAAGCTTTAGTAAAGCGATCGCTGGAACTGATCCACTAGCGTATCCCCACCAACCTGACTTCTACTCCACGCCTTCAATGGGCGCAAACCCTTGGCGCTGAATGTTTTCTGTAACCGTGCGCGGGTCTAGAAATTGCAGCAAATAGTCAGGGCCACCCGCCTTGGAACCTACCCCCGAGAGTTTATAGCCCCCAAAGGGCTGTCTTGCGACGATCGCCCCTGTGATGGTGCGATTGATATAGAGATTGCCCACCTCTAGCGCTGCTTTTGCCTGCTCAATATGGGAGGGGGTGCGGGAGTATAGACCGCCTGTGAGCGCGTAGTTGGTGTTGTTGGCGATCGCCAATCCTTCCTCAAATGTCTCAGCTTTCATCACTGCCAACACAGGGCCAAAGATTTCTTCTTGGGCAAGGGTAGACTGCGGATCTACATCCGTAAAAATCACAGGACCGACAAAATAGCCTGGGTCTGGGGAAGGGAGTTCTAGGGCAAGATTGGCTTCCGTTTTGCCCTTGGCGATGGTGTCCCGAATGCGCTGCTGTGCTGCTGCGTCAATCACGGGACCAACCTTGGTGCTAGGGTCGGCGGCATCCCCCACATTCAAAGATTGGGTTGCTTCTACCAGTCGCGCTACGAATGCATCGTAAACGGGCGCTAGTACCACTACACGAGAGCAGGCAGAACACTTTTGACCGCTGTAGCCAAAAGCTGAGTACACAATGCCCTGCACCGCCTGATCTAAATCTGCACTTTCATCTATGATGATGGCGTTTTTGCCGCCCATCTCTGCTACGACTCGCTTTAGGTGCTTTTGCCCTGGTTGCAGAATGGCGGCATTGGCGTAGATTTGGCACCCCACTTCTTGAGAACCCGTAAACACAATCATCTGCACATCTGGGTGTTTGACCAGATGGGTGCCCACCGTGGAGCCACCACAGGGAATATACTGAAACACCCCTTTGGGAATGCCTGCCTCTACCAAAATTTCGCACAGCTTTGCAGCAATGACGGCGGTGGTTGCAGCGGGTTTGAGCAGGGCACAGTTGCCCGTCACCAAGGCCGCAACGGTCATGCCTGTAGGGATTGCCAGAGGGAAATTCCAGGGCGAAATCACCAGCACAATACCCTTGGGACGGTAGAAATAGCGATCGCTCTCCCCCGCTACGTCATAGACAATTTCTGTGTTTAGGCGCTCCATTTCTGCCGCGTAGTACCGACAAAAATCTGCGGCCTCTGAGACTTCTACATCTGCCTGCTGGAGGGGTTTACCTGCCTCAAACACCATCCAGGCGTTCAGCTCATGGCGATGCGCTTCGAGTAAATCTGCGGCGCGACGCAAAATGGCGGCTCGCTCTGCTACAGGGGTTTGTTTCCAAGTGTGGAAGGCCGCTTTGGCTGCGGCGATCGCCTGGTCAGCCTGTCCTATATCCATCTGTCCAATAGTACCCACCACTTCAGCAGGGTTGGATGGATTCACAGACTGAATAGTTTTTAAGGTTTGTACTCGCTCGCCGTTAATTAGCGGCAGGTAGGTTTGCCCTAACTGCTGCTTGACTGAGGCTAATGCCGCTGCTGCATCGGAGCGAGATTGGGCGATCGCAAAATCAGTATCTGCTGAGGGGTTGATTCGCGTGACGGTCATTGCGGAGGAGGCAATGGGCATGGGTGGGTTGCTGCTGCCATCCTCATCGCCCTCTCCCCAAACGGGAACTGCCAATAACCCTTCCATGGGATGGTCCCCCACGCTTTGTTTCAGAAAAGAGCTGTTGGCGGTATTTTCAAGCAATCGCCGAATCAGGTAGGACATCCCTGGGATCAACGGCCCGTAGGGACAGTAAACCCGCACCCGATGCCCCCGTTTGGCAAGGGCGGCGGCGAGGTTATCCGCCATGCCGTAAAGGACTTGGAATTCAATGTGGCGCTTGGGTATGTTTAGGGCTGTGGCGATCGCAATGGCATGAGCCTGAGAACGCACATTATGGCTCCCAATCGCGGCGTGAAGCACCTCATGGTTTTCTAAGAGCCGCTGGGTCATGCGCTCAAAGTTAGCGTCGGTTGAAGATTTGTGGTTATAGACGGGGGTAGGCCAATGGTTCTGACGCGCGATGATGGTTTCTTGATCCCAATAGGCTCCTTTGATTAAGCGCACTGTGATGGGCTTACCCCGCTGTTTTGCCCACGCAATTAAATCCTGTAAATCTTGGTGGCTATCGCGCAAATAGGCTTGCAGGGTGATGCCAATATCGGTGCGATCGCAAAATTCGTCCTCCATCAAGAGCTGCTTCAGGGTTTCTAGGGTTGCGTTTTTGTAGCGATACTGCTCCATGTCAAAATGCACCGCTGCGCCTACGTCCTGCGCTTTACGGAGGAGAGTACGGATGCGATCGCTTACCTTGGCCTGTGAACCCTCAACATCCAGCGGGTCGAACTGCGAATAAAACGCCGTGAGCTTGACGGAAACCTGCACTTTGGCGACACCTATCCCGTCGGCGCTATCTACTTGAGGCACTGTTGACCACTGCTGGGATGCTTCCGTTAGCTGCGCCATTAGCGCTAAATACTGATCGAGATAGGCTTGGGCTTCTGTTTCTGTCACCACGGCTTCTCCTAAGAGATCCATAGTGAAGCTCATAGACTGCTTGCGAAGCTGCTCGATGCTCTTGAGCGCCTGTTTTAGGGTTTCGCCAGAGATGTATTTACGCGCTAGGGTTTCTACTGCTGTAGAGAGGGTGGTTGCCGCGACCTGTCCTGGCATGGAATCAGCAGCGGTAAAGTTGAGCAGCCCTTTGAGTGCTTGGGGAAGTTCCACCGCCCCATCACTTAAGTATTCTTGAAGGTGACGGGCAATTTCGGCTTTGGTGGTCAGCGAGGGTAAACAGTCAATTAGGCGAAAAAGCTGCACCCGCAGCGCAGGGTTATCCATCGTCCAACCGAGCAGCTTGTCATCCCAACGGAACTGATCTCGCACCTTGGCAAACAGCGATCGCTTTTCGGTGGTTTCTGCCAGGAGCTGGTGGGCGATTGTTTGGGTCTGATTTTCATAGCTGGTCGAAAAGGAGGATGCGGCGCTGGAACGGGATGGATTTAAAATCATCGAACAACCTCCGAGAACTGAGTATTAATCCTCGGCTCATAGGCCAGGGTATTGCAGCATCAAACGCCAATACCCTTATTATTGACCAGCATTTAAGGGAGCGAACATTGGGGCGTAAACGCAGGCCATTTCTCAGTCTTCAATTCTGCGAAAAAGGCGGCTTCTGCATCATCTAAAATGGGGTTACGCGCCATAATAATCTCGATTGCCCGACTCACGCTTTCAGGAAAGATCACCACCAAACCATCCTTGGGTGCGTTATCTAAAGCCCAGGCGATCGCCGCTGTCTCCTCTAGCTGAATCGTGTGAGGCACTGGCG
>JBGSVR010000306.1:0-3457 GCA_041752855.1 Thermosynechococcaceae cyanobacterium | reverse complement strand
TAATTCTTTCCGAAATAGATATTGAAACCCTTTCAATACAATCAACTGAGAGACCATTTTTTCGATTTTCCGTATTCTTCCTGCTGTCACCGCCGTCCCTCAAGCAGCTCTTCCAAAGACTGCGCTTCCCGCCCTTTCTCGCCCTGTCCTTTCCAGTAAGCCGTCTTAGCCGCCTGATACCGCACTTTATTCGAGTAAGTCTTAAACGCCTGCACCGACCGATGGCGCGTCAACTGCATCGCAAGGTACGCATCCATCCCATCCTCAATCAACCGACTGGCAAACGTATGCCGCCCTCGGTGGGGATGAATATTTTCCAGTCCTGCCGATGTAGCTAAATCCTTCACCATGTAATAGATACCTTGGTAGCCCAACCGCTGCCCTCGTGTCTTTGGACTATAGGACACAAACATTGGATCAGACTCAATCAACGCCCCCTGTGACTGAACCCAGCGCTCCATCAGGTATTCTCGAATCGCCTCATCCGTCTGCCGATTCACCGGAACCCGTCCGGTAGAGTCATGTTTTGCTTCCTTTATGATCACCTCCGCCCCGTTAAAATCCCCTACGTTTAGCCCAGAAACCTCATTGGCTCTCAACCCTGCAAAAAACAGCAGACAGACGATCGCCGCATCTCGTGCCGCCGTCTCCCCCCTTAACTCCAACGCCTTAACCAGGGCATCCACTTGAAACCCTTCTAGATTCTGGCTCTCTGCCGCTGCGGGTCTGGGCACCGATACCGCGACCATTGGGTTCTCCACGACATACCCAGCCAATTTGAGCCAAGTATAGAAACTTTTGAGACTGCTCAAGGCCAGCGCTACAGAATTGGGCTTAAGCTGACGCTCCTGCTCTAGATAAAGATTGTAACTGCGCACATCGTTCAAATGGATTGTCTGCCAATCCTTGTCAACCCAGTCCGAAAACCAACGCAATTGCTGGGCGTAGGTCTTCCTGGTTCGGGGTGCGAGATCCTTTAAGTCTAAAAACTGCTCAATGCGCTGCTGCCTCAGATTCCCAACGATCGCTACAGCAGGCGATTCAGCCTTCGCTCCTTCTGGCCGTACCACCACCAACGTCACGGGCGGCACCCCGCTTTGGTTTGATTCAAACGCGCCCATGACCTGTAACCCCTAAGATTGCGTTCTCATCATCTTACCCCCAGACTTTCAATGTAAGATAATTACCTATTAGTTTACTCTAGCGAAACTCTAGCGAACAAGGGTGAAGCATCGTGGGAATATTGGATTTTTGCTTATGCTGCATGGGTTCAGGCGAGCGATCGCAATGCTTCAGCAGGGCACACGCCTTTTGTAGTTGTCGCTGCGCTGAAGTGCGATCACATCTTTCCCCATCCACTTTTCCGGTAAGTCTCAGAATGACACTTGCCTCGGCACCTCACCCCCGCTTGGCTCCAGTCGGGCGATCGCATAGGCTAAGCCAGACAAGAGGAATGCACCCATGTATTACATCGTGAGCTTTGGCTCAGCTTCAGCCAGCTCATTCCGGTAATCCAGAACAACCGAATTGTCCAGCGCACCGCTCTGCCCACGTATGGCGACTCACTGCCTTCGCAATTCGGAGGCAGGCGAGAGCAGCGGCGGGAGGGGATCTGAAGATGTGAGCGATATGGTCATCTCGGTTTCGTGGATGTTGAAAATTTGGAATGACACTTAAATGAAATCTTTTTGATAGCACATATACCCAGATAGATGAAGACAAGGGCTTTATAGCTACATCAGTACCAAATTGATATCATTTAGGTATCAGTATCAAAGTGATATCATTTTATATTCTTATTAGTTTCTTTATGATATTATTATTCAATCGTTCTGATATCGGGAGAAGGAGATGAGCATTATTGTTATTGGAGGAACGAAGGGCGGTGTGGGTAAGACCACTCTCGCCACAAATTTAACAGTGATGCGTTCACATGCCAAAAAGGACGTTCTTTTAGTTGATGCTGATGAACAGGGTAGCGCTACAGACTTTACAGCAGTTCGTAACGAGACGTTGGAGAAGCAGAATGGAGCTGGCTATACGGCTATCAAATTGCATGGAGCAGCCGTTCGCTCTGAAGTGTTGCGTTTGGTTACTAAATATGACGATGTTGTAATCGACGTAGGAGGAAGGGATACTGCTGGACAGAGAGCTGCACTTTCAATTGCGAATATCTATTTAATTCCTATCTTTCCTGGCAGTTTTGATATCTGGACATTAGAACCAGTTGCTCAGTTGGTCGAGGAAGCTCGTGCTTTTAATGAAAAAATTCAAGCCCTTTGCTTGCTCAATAAGGCAGATCCTAAAGGTTCTGATAATGAAGAAGCAGCGACAATCGCTAAAGAGACAAAAGGACTGTCTTACTTAGAGTGCCCTATTGTGAACAGAAAGGCTTTTCGTAACGGAGCAGCCAGAGGATTAGCGGTCATAGAACTTAAGCCCAGTGATAGCAAAGCAACTAGAGAGATTGAAAAGCTTTATAAGTATCTCTTTGAAACTAAAAAGATATCAAAATAGAACTATTTAGACAGCTATATGATATCGTTTTAGTATCAGAAAGAGGTTAATTTGATGGCAATTCGCCGGAAACCAAGCTCAGTAGATGAATTTATAAACGCAGGAAGCACTGTACCAGGGGCACAAGCATCTTCTTCCATTGAAACCAAAGTGTCTACAGAAACTCCTGTTCTGGATCTTAAAGAACAAGAGATAATCACCGTCACTTTGCGCATCCCAAGTGACTTATTGGGAGAGGCAAATGTCGCCGCTAAAAAATGTCGCCCTAGGCGCAGTCGAAATTCTTGGATCTTGGAGGCGATTATTGAGAAACTTGAGAGTGAAGCGGAAAAGCCTGCTTAATCTACCACAGACTCTAATGATACAAAATTGGTAGCATTAAAGTCTTATTATAGTGTCAAAACAGTTTCTTTATGATATCATTTTGATAGCCTGAATCGCCGAGAAGCCAGCGTCCTTCGCGACCAAGACAATCGCTTCACCCACGCAAAGCCAGCGCAGGACTAAGTTTAGCTTTTGCAGCACAGTGGCCTCTAAAGGATTGAGAAATCGTAGCGATCGCTAGTTTTCTCTCCAGACACGACCATATCAGCCAGATCGAGCTGAGGCTCCATGAACAGACGGTGCATGGGCAAAACGTTTTTACCTATGCTTTAGCGACGGAAGCCTCAATATCGCTACGCTCTCGAATGTCACGAGCTACCCGCCTGTGGAATCGAACGGTATCGGTAGCAGTTTCGACATAGACTTTTCGGTCATATAGCTCCAGTAGAGCGGGATGATGGAGTGCAAAAATTCCTTCCACGATGATGACAGGCTTTGACTCAACCCAATCGACGGCGTTAGTTCTCCGGTTGTTAATTCGGTCATAAATCGGTAGCCCCACACCATGCCCAGACTTGAGTAAATGCAGATGCTTCAGCAAAAGCTCAGTGTCCAG
>JBGSVR010000305.1:0-6249 GCA_041752855.1 Thermosynechococcaceae cyanobacterium | reverse complement strand
TCTGATGTGGGTACGGCTGTTTCGGTTCAGGTACCCTTTGATGTTGAGCTAACGCCAACGGAGCAGCGGGTGATTCAGATGGTTGCGAAGGGTATGTCAAATCGAGAAATTGCGGAAAGCCTCAGCGTGAGTCAGCGCACGGTTGAAAGTCATGTGAGCAATATGTTGGGCAAAACAGGTCTACATAATCGGACCGAATTGGCTCGGTGGGCGATCGAGCAGCGCATGATTTAGAGGTTTAGCTCCTTAATGGTGCAGAAAACTCATGAAACCCTTATGAGTTTAAGATTACGGACAATATAGAAATCTTGGGTTTTCCCAAAACTTAAACGAGGGCAGTGGGTTTCAGCCTCTATTTTGATCGTTTATGCTGTTTATCATAAAACAACAGTCCGGACAGTTTTTCGGAGCGAGGTTTAAATCCTTATCCTGTCGTTGCCGATTTAGAACTGTCCGGACTATTGTGCTATGTAACGTTACTATTGTCGAACAGTACTACGCTCTAATTTTGGCAATTAATCTAGTTAAATATGAGTTTTAGTGTGCAGCTAAACTAAAAACCGTGATGCAAAATCTGAATCAATAACGGGACTGGCGGGACTCGAACCCTCGACCTATCGCTTAGGAGGCGATCGCTCTATCCATCTGAGCTACAGCCCCAGCCTACTGGGATGGCTCCATCTTATCATTGGGGCTTGCGCCGCGCTAAACGCTCTGTAATTCAGCAAGCCGCCCTAAAACTTCTGTGCTGTGAACAGCAGGGGCAACCTTTACCATTCGCTCTCGCAGTACGCCGTCAGGGTCAATAATAAACGTGTGGCGCATAGACAAATAGCCCATCCAAGATCCATAGGCTTTGCTTACCGAGCCATCTTCATCCGCCAACAGCGGAAACTTTAGCCCTTCAGCGCTGCAAAACTCAGCGTGGGTATTCACAGAATCGGCACTCACCCCTACAACAAGCGTATTTTTGGCCTGATACTTCGCTAAATCTCGCTGAAATCGCTGGGCTTCTAGCGTACAACCAGGGGTAAAGTCTTTGGGGTAAAAGTACAGCACCACCCATTTTCCGCGAAGGTCAGACAGAGAAATCTGCCCTTTGCCGTCGTTGGTGGGCAGCGTAAACGCTGGAGCTGGTTCATTGAGCGGCAGCGTCTGCCCACCCATTGCCCAAACCGGAACGCTTGACAGACAAAGCATTATGCAAAGCACTGCCAGCACTAAACCAGAGCGTAACAGTCGCCGCAAACGAGCCATAATTTCCCCCGCGACAAAATCGTATACTCAATATTTACATAAATTTACACTTTTGTGTCGCGGGGTGGGCGACCTTGCTCTGCTAAAGACTTCCAGGCCGGATGCCAAAGTTGCCGATCTCGGAGCGTTTTGGCGTTGACCCAAAAGCTCACGGATGGGTCGCACGAAGACACTAGCTCTGCAAAGACCATTCCCCCTTGATTTTTGCGGCTGACCACCTCAAAATGACGCCACCCAAAGGTAGACTCTTTGGCTGTCCACTTAGAACCCATCAAAAAAGGATATTTTGACTTCTTCACAGTCGCAGAGCAGGTTTGATTTCGAGTTGATTGAGCAGACGATCAATATCAACGTGCTGCTTAAACAGCTTTTGAATGCAGTCAACCTTAATGGTTTCGCTAAAGCGTGCCGAGCTGAAGGCTTTATCTACTAGCTCGACGGTGGTGAGGGTATCTAAGTCCACCGACAGCACCGGAACCTCTAGGTCTTCTGCACGATTGAGCACAATGGCGTTGGGCGAAAAGTGACCGGTCAGAATGAGGCAGTTGGTCGAAGACTCTAGCGCCGCAAGCTGGATATCAGTGCGATCGCCCCCTGTCACCACCGCCATATTGTTAGCGCGGTTGAAGTACCGCAGGGCAGAGTTCACATTCATGGCTCCAATGCTGAGCTGCTCTACCATCAAATCTAGGCGATCGCCACAGCACAGCACCTCTGCGTTGAGCTGCTGCACCATTTCTCGCACGCTAATGCTGCGCAGCAAAGGATGGCTAGGGATTTGCCCAAAGACCGGAATATTGTGCTGCTCCAGAAACGGCACAATAAAGTCAGCCATCGACTTTGACAGCTTTTCGGGTACGTCATTGAGAATCACCCCACCGAGGCGATCGCCCAAATGCGTTTGAGCCAGCAGCAGCTCATCGACAACAGCAAGAGACTGACACCGTGCCACCAATAAAACCGTAGCCTCTAGCTGTTCAGCCTGCTGCAAAAGTGAAAATCCAAAGAGCTGTCCTTCCGCCAAATTGCTAGGACCTTCAAACAGCACTAAGTCATAGTCTTTGTCTAGGCTGTAATTTAGTCCTGGAGCCGCCGCTCTATGACCTGTCTGAAGCTGTTTTTGAATATCAGCCCCATTCACCGTCACAAAAGAAGGTACGATTTGCTGCTCCGTCAAGTTAAGCGCTGATACGATAAACTGCACGTCTAAATCGACGCTGGGCAGTGAAGCAGCGGCAGCAGCCGGATCTAAATTCATGCTCAAAGGCTTGCCATAGGCGAAACCAATGCCCCGATCCAAAATTTGCGGACTCAGCCCCAAGACAGCAGCGGATTTTCCACTGTGTGCTGCAAGCGAACCAATCAGCAAATGCTTTGCCAAATGCGGCACACCCTCACTCCTTTTGTCGCTAAAAAACACTTAACGGTGCAGTGTAGCAGCTTTAGCTCAATTCCATGAGGCTAGTCTCTTCTCTGCCCAGATGAGAACTTTATCAATCCTCATATAGGTTAATTGTCTCACATTCTGCTGAGGTCGAGCCTTGATGGATTAATCCTCTAGCCTCAAAAGCTTTCGATAAAATGACTTTGAAAAGTCTGCGACTTTAGAGCGTCTGTATTCTGTGAGTACATCAATCAAAAAACCAACAAACTCGAAATTTGTCAACGTTACCTCATAGCTTAAATCTGCATCGCCGCTAAACTGAAGGCGACATCGAGTCAAGTCTGCGGGGAGCGGAAGGACGCTCCACGTTGCTAAAAATGGAATGCTTGCGCCCCCCTCGATGGTGCGCTCCCCCTCAAAGTTTCCAAACTGATAGAGCGACATGGCGATCGCTAACGTATCTCTTCGGTTTCCCTGATAATAGGGAAGATACATCGACACATCTCGGCTTGGAGCAGGTTGAAGTGTACTTAGATGCTGACCCATTCTATGATTCCTGTAAAAAATAACGTTTGCTTGAGAGTCTCTGGGTTCCCCGCTAGGGTAGCAGTCAAGGTCTGGTTGTGGAGCAATTCATTTAGGCGTTAACTCATCTAGGGTATGGTGTTACAAGGGCAAGCTCAGGCTTTATTGCTAACGCTTTTGCGCCATCCCTATGACCATTGAACCCATTTTGCCTCCCAAAACGACTCAAACGATTAAGAGACTCACCTGCTGTTTAAATTTTTCCCTTAATCTTTCTAATCCTGTCATTGTTGCGACTGGCTTGGGTATAAAACGTTGTAGGGGGAGTCATTGAGTGAATGGGTGCAGACTGACCGTCAATCCCGTCAATGCTATGAGTGACGGCTTGCCAAAGCATTTTTTCTGAAGGGCAGAGGTTTATTTCGTGCTGAAGGTTTCTGAAGAAGGTGTGTGGCCGAGTGACCCTGATTGGCTTCAGGATTATCCGAAAAGTGAAGGTCGGCGTCGTAAGGCGGCTTTGTTACTGGTGGCGGTGTGGGCAAGCGTCTTTGCGCTTCATCTGAGTGTTAGAGGGTTCTGGGTTCCCATTGGCCTCACCATTATGATGGGCGTTCATCTCCTAAGGCTGCTCGGCACCCGTCCAGTCTCGATTCCCGACCCTGTTTCTCTAGATTCCCCGTCAGAATCTTATCCGTTTATCTCTTTGGTGGTGGCGGCTAAGGATGAAGAGGCCGTTATTACATCCTTGGTTGAAAAGCTCTGTGCCCTTGATTACCCAGCGTCGCGCTACGAACTGTGGGTGGTGGATGATAACAGCGGCGATCGTACTCCCCTGCTGCTGGCTGAGTTACCCCAACGCTACCCTAACTTTCACTGGCTGCGGCGAGGCGCAGAGGCCAAAGGGGGCAAGTCGGGTGCGCTCAATCAGGTTTTGCCGATGCTAAAGGGCGACTTTATTGGCGTCTTTGATGCGGATGCTCAGGTTGCAGACGATTTGCTACGGGCGGTACTGCCCTACTTTGAGCCAGCCGAGGTGGGCGCGGTGCAGGTGCGCAAGGCGATCGCCAACGCCGAGGTCAACTTTTGGACCAAAGGCCAAAGCATCGAAATGATGTTCGATTGCTTTCTGCATGAGCGCAGAGACGCTTTCGGCGGCATTGGGGAACTGCGGGGTAATGGGCAATTTGTGCGTCGCACGGCCCTAGAGCGCTGTGGTGGCTGGAACGAAGACACCATTACAGACGACCTAGACCTCACGTTTCGGCTTCACCTAGACGGTTGGAACATCGCCTCCGTCGTCTCGCCTTTTGTCCAAGAAGAAGGGGTTACGCGCACCCTTGGCCTATGGCACCAGCGCAATCGCTGGGCAGAAGGTGGCTATCAGCGCTATTTAGACTACTGGCCGTTAATCCTCAACAACCGCATGGGGTTTCGTAAAACCCTAGATCTCGTCATTTTTTGGCTGATCCAGTACATTTTGCCAACCGCCGTCATTCCAGATACACTGCTCGCAGCTTGGTATGGTCAGCCGCCCGTCTTGCTGCCGCTCTCACTCTTAACCACAAGCCTTTCTTTAGTAGGCATGTTTGCCGCGCTCAATCGCATTGGCAAGGTTCAGAATAAGCCCCTTAACCTTGCTCAAATCACGTTTGGGTCTATCCTCGGAACGGTGTACATGTCCCACTGGCTGGTGGTGGTGGCGAGCGTTACGGCTCGGATGTCTATTCGTCCTAAGCGATTTAACTGGGTTAAGACCGTCCATGTCGGAGCGGCATCTCACGCGCCTACTCAAGCTCCATAGCCCCAATCTTTCCCAATCTTCATAGATAAAAGCTAGCGCTTATTCTTGTCGTGCTAGATTTTTATCAATAGACCTCTTGCCTAACTTTGACCCTCACCCCCAGCCCCTCTCCCACAAGGGGAGAGGGGAGCCGAAATTAGCCCTTCTCCCCTTGTGGGAGAAGGATAAAGCCTTTGGCTATAAGAAAGGGATGAGGGGGCGAGGATTGATGCAAGAGATCTATCAATAGATATCCGCAGTCAGGAATGGTTGTAGTGAAACAAGTGACCTTTCACCAGCTCAAGGTCTTTGAAGTGACCGCACGGCGGGGAAGCTTTACAAGAGCGGCAGAAGAGCTGTTTTTAACCCAGCCAACTGTTTCTATCCAGATGAAGCAGTTGACCAAAGCGGTGGGGCTACCGCTGTTTGAGCAGGTAGGTAAGCGCCTTTACCTCACAGAAGCAGGTCGAGCGCTATTAAGCACCTGTCAAGATATTTTTGAGCGGCTAGACCAGTTTGACATGACCGTCTCAGACCTTCAGGGACTCCAACAAGGTCAGCTTAGGCTCTCCGTTGTTACCACTGCGAAGTATGTCATCCCCAGGCTGTTGGGGCCTTTTTGTCGGCAGTATCCTGGCATAGACGTGGCGCTTATTGTAACCAATCACGAGAACATCTTAGAGCGCCTCAAAGAAAACCTGGATGATCTTTATATCCCCAGTCAGGTTCCTGAAATGATGGATGTCTTCAGCCAGCCATTTTTAGAGAACCCGCTTGTGGTCATTGCGTCACGTCATCATCCCCTTGCTGGAACGGGTGATATTGCGTTAGAGCGCCTGAATAACGAATCTTTCATTATGCGAGAGCCAGGATCTGGGACACGACAGGCTGTGGAGCAGCTTTTTGACGCGCACAACATCAGTATTCGGGTTCGCTTAGAACTGGGCAGCAATGAAGCTATTAAACAGGCGGTGGCTGGCGGTCTGGGTATTTCAGTGCTATCGCGGCACTGTATGGCATTAGAAGGCCAGACAGGACAAATTGCAATCTTAAATGTTGAAGGGTTTCCGGTTCCAAGGCATTGGCATATTGTTCACCCTAAGGGAAAACATCTCTCGGTGGTTGCTCAGACATTTTTTAAATATCTACAGACTGAAGGAAAGCGTGTACTTCAAGAAACGGCTTTACTATAGCCAAGAAATATATGTATGGATAAATAGAGTAACGCTTAGGTCACCCATCAAAATATGTTGAGGTTGGCTTATTTTGAGGTGCAGCATTGAATCTATTAAGATTCAGCGAA
>JBGSVR010000304.1:0-1967 GCA_041752855.1 Thermosynechococcaceae cyanobacterium | reverse complement strand
TGATTTAGCGATACCTAAAAGTGCCAGTTGCGATTTGTGATCTCACAATGTCGCTGGCACTTTATCTATGTTTAACTCCAATGCCTTTGTCGGGATGTAACTGCCGGGATGCAACTATCATGAGATTAGAAGACGTACAGCCAAAAGAGGGTTCGCAGCATCGCCCTCGCCGTGTCGGTCGCGGTATTGCTGCGGGTCAAGGTGCAAGCTGTGGCTTTGGGATGCGGGGTCAAAAGTCTCGCTCCGGTCGCCCCACACGGCCTGGTTTTGAAGGGGGGCAAAATCCTCTTTATCGCCGAGTGCCAAAGCTCAAGCACTTTACCCTTGTTAATCACAAGCAGTACACGGTGCTTAATGTGTCTCGCTTGGAAACTTTGACTGCCAATAGCGAAGTGACCCTTGAGTCGCTTTTAGAAGCCGGAATTCTAACCGCCCAGAAGGGGGGCTTGAAGATCCTCGGTGATGGCGAGTTGACTGTTGCGCTCAACGTTAAGGCTTCGGCTGCAACGAAAAGTGCGATCGCCAAGATTGAAGCCGCAGGCGGCAGCATCGAAATTATCGGCTAATCTGCTCGGCTCATCAGCGTCTCAATTTAGCTTTAATGCCGCTGCCATTTAATAAAAGAGGTTAACCATATATGGTCGTCAGTCGAGGAAAGACACCATCGGCCCAAGAAACATTTACTCAGATGGCTCAGGCTGCTGGTCTGCGTGGACGAGTATTGGTCACGCTTGGCCTACTGGTCTTGGTTCGTTTGGGGATTTATCTTCCCATTCCAGGCATCAACCGACCCGCTTTTGCTGAGATTGTCAAAAGTAACCAGTTTTTGGGTTTCCTCGACTACTTCTCTGGCAATGGCTTTTCGGCATTGGGCATTTTTGCGCTGGGGATTCTTCCCTTTATTAATGCCTCCATTATTATGCAGCTCCTGACCGCTGCTCTACCTTCCCTGGAGCGGCTGCAAAAGGATGAAGGAGAAGCGGGTCGGCGCAAAATTTCTCAACTTACGCGCTACGTTGCGTTGGGATGGGCCATCCTTCAAAGTATTGGCTTTTCTGTTTTTGTCAACTCTGCCCAAGGCGTTGTGGCGAGTCCTGGCCCCATCTTTATCGGACAAATGACGTTGGCGTTAACTGCTGGCTCTATGTTTGTGATGTGGGTCAGTGAGCTGATCACAGAACGGGGTATTGGTAACGGCGCTTCACTACTCATCTTTCTGAGCATTGTTTCTGGTTTACCACAGTCTTTAAGCCAGACGATTGATCTGACCCAGAGCGGCGTCAGCGTTGGTAATGTTGTACTGCTAATTACGGTTTACCTCTTTACAATTGTGGGCGTTGTGTTTGTCCAAGAGGGCAGCAGAAGAATCCCCATTGTTTATGCCCGTCGTCAGGTGGGTCGTCGCATGTATCGGGAGCAAACCAGCTACTTGCCACTGCGTCTTAATCAGGGCGGTGTGATGCCTATTATTTTTGCATCGTCTGTGCTGATTTTGCCTGGGGCAGTAGCCACTAATTTTGCTAGTAATGAAACCATTGGCAAAATTGCAGGTTATCTCTCCCCTGCTGGCCCAACCCCGTGGATTCACGTCACGTTTTATTTGACTCTCATTGTGTTTTTTAGCTACTTTTATTCGTCCCTTGTGATGAACCCTGTGGATGTCTCGCAAAACCTTAAAAAGGGTGGCGCAAGCATTCCTGGCATTCGTCCTGGCAAGGCGACAACGGAGTATCTCGAAAAAGTTCTGAACCGCCTGACGCTGCTTGGAGCCGTTTTCTTAGGGTTTATTGCCGTTGTGCCGACTGCTGTTGAAAGCGCAACGCGGGTGACAACCTTCAGGGGGCTTGGAGCAACTTCTTTGCTAATTCTGGTTGGGGTTGCGATTGATACCGCTAAACAGATTCAGACCTACGTCATTTCCCAGCGTTACGAAGGCATGGTGAAAGACTAATGGCACGCTTAATTCT
>JBGSVR010000303.1:0-5421 GCA_041752855.1 Thermosynechococcaceae cyanobacterium | reverse complement strand
CTTCAGTATGACCCAGAGCCTTGTTTTGCTAGTAAGAAGGCGCGTCAGAGGTTCTATGACCAGATCTGGTTCTCGCGATTAAAGACAATAAGATGTACTACTTGAGAGGCTTTCAATGAAATGTGTCAGGCAGTCAGCCTCTAAGGTAGGCAACTGTTGCAGCCGTATTTGCTCCAAGTGCATAAGATGCAGCTAGACCTGCTGGGATGGTTAGAGGCATTGCCATCACACCTCCTAACCCAGAAATAAATCCAGTTCCAGCAGCATAGGTAGTTCTCCAGGCAATTACAGAATTAATTGCATCCTCAACGCTAGCTGCCTTACTTAAATGATCGGCAGCTACTTGTTCAGCAGAGGGAAGAACTCCTAACCCATTAATACCAGCATCAGCGATCCACTGAAGAGTAGTTTGTACTAGATTGCTAGTGTGGTCTTTTCCTGTAGTAGAAACCATAAAGCTCTCATTATAAAAATCA
This sequence comes from Thermosynechococcaceae cyanobacterium, assembly GCA_041752855.1. Taxonomy (GTDB): domain Bacteria; phylum Cyanobacteriota; class Cyanobacteriia; order Thermosynechococcales; family Thermosynechococcaceae; genus JAAURS01. The sequence goes on along the minus strand of JBGSVR010000303.1, from coordinate 4,945 downwards.
CTCTACTTAATTTATTACACTTTTATAGAAGCGAACTACCGTAATTTTACTGAAATTTTACTGCGAGACGACTTTATCTCACTGGATTCCAAATCAGAAAGATTATTCTAGTTAAGCTTTATTGCTTACTCGAAAAAGAAATATTGAAAATCTGGAGTAAACCTTGAAGATTGAGGTCACTCCAATTAATTGCAATCGCACTTTCAATCCTCAACTCTCCCTGCTTCAAGCTTAGATTTAAAGCTGAATCATCTTCAAGTTTTTGGAACAGTACATTCATAAGCCGTAGTTGAGCTTTAGGAAGCTTATAATAAACTTTATCACCATCGACCCTCACCCCTTCTGGCAAGACCTGATTAGGAATATACCCTCCCAGAAAAGTATTCCAACCTGAAATTAGTACGCGGTAAATCAAAGAATTTGTCTCAAACTTAGGCTTATTCAATAAACGCAATTGTCCCTCAATAAAATCGCCATTGAACAATATCTTTTCAGGTGTAAAGTGAACCTTAACTTTAATTTGCTGATGTTCGATTATAGCAACTAAACCTTCATTGGTATCTGGCTCTAAACCTGTCAATTGATCCACCCTAGCAGTTGCCTGTTGGCAAAGTAGCAAAACAGCTTTAGGCTTCAGTATCAATTCTTTCGATTGCGGGATAACATCAATGTAGTCTTTCACATACTGTTGTAATAACTTGCTAGAGCTTTGAAAAGCTTTTCCCAGTTGATTCAGAATTTCCATTGGGTTTCAAAATTTATGATTGTACGGCTAGTAACGGAAGATGATTACGCCCAAACTATCACAGACTGAGAAATTCTACCTAACAGATTTTAGACAGCAGATCTGCGGCTCACAATACCAGACCACTGAACCTGGCGGCGGCTGTCTCGACGGTAAGAGAAAAATCGTTCTGGGTCTTGGTAGGTGCAGTGAGGGGCGATCGCAATTTGCCCCTCCGCCAACCCCAACTGTGCCAACTGAATCGCATTTACCTGCCGCACATCGAGTCGAGCATGGCCTTCTTTTTCGTCTGCAAAAATAGGGGGCGTAGGATGCTGAATTAAAGACTTAACAATCTGCTCAGCGTTAAGTTCTTGATCCTGAATATCCAGCGTTTCCAGATCTAAAATGCTCTGACCCACTTCAGCCGCCACTGCGGTAGAAACCTGATAAACCTCGCCTGCGATCGCAGGTCCCATCGCAACGCGCAGGTCTTTAATCTTGCTGCCGTTGGCCTGTAGTTTGGCGATCGCCATTGGCACAATCTTCGCTGCCGTACCGCGCCATCCGGCATGGACTGCTGCGACTTGACCTGTCTGTATATCGGCAATGAGTACAGGGGTGCAGTCTGCGGAACAGACCCAGACCGCCTCGTGGGGGCGATCGCTATACAGCCCATCTGCATCAGGAAACAGCCCTTCTTCTCCCTCTAAAGGCTGAGGATGCTGAAGAATCTCACTGGAGCTTAAAACTTGGTTGCCATGCACCTGTTTAACGCGAAACACCTTTGCTTCTGGATGAATCGCCAAAGTGAGATCTTGAGGGACTTGAGGCCAAGTTTGGCGGGTAAAAAAGCCGTGAGGCCAAGGTTCTAGAAGGCTACAGGTCAGGTAGGTCGTTTCTTGCCAAGTTTGCCAAGTCCACGTTGATGTCATCTGTAATGTATGCCCCCCAGAGCCAAATATAACGCCTATATTAGCGTGGTTGAACTTTTATCGAAACGCAGACGATGGGTTAGGTTTTGTCTGTCTTGAGTCTTTTATCTCCATTGCCATAGTGATTGTAGTGTCTTGGTAGATGGGCGATCGCCTAACCCAAATTGCGCCAAAATAACCTGAATAATCACCTGAGCAAAGTGGCTCGGAAAGCGAAACTGCTCCTGAGCATGATCTAAAAAGAAAGTGTTGTAGTATTTTCCCAAGCTTTTTTCGAGAGTAGCAATATCTTGCAGCAAAGGCTCCATCTCACACAAACGATAGGAATGCTCCTGCAACAAAACCTGCGCTGCATTCCGAAAATGCATCCCTTCATCCTGTACCAGATAGCGACCGACCCGCTGCACCGCAGGTCCAAAATGCGCGTAATATTCTCGTAAATCGTGCCGATAAGAATAGACCGAACTCATCTCATCAAACATCAGCGTCACAAGCATCGTAAATTCATCTCTTAAAACCCGTTCAATGGGCTGTGTTTCATGAACTCGCCCCTCAAAGCAACGATCCATTTCTGCATAGCTAACGCCCGCAATGCAGTGATAAGTTCGGCGCAGGGCTTCATAGTGCTTCAGTTCATCCGCTAGCCAGAGATTCAACATCCTCAAAAAAGCTTCTGACATTTCTCCTTTACGCGCCCAAATATAGTCATAAAGCGCTTGGGCATCCCCTTCTGAGTAAACATCTCGCGCCAGTAAAACCCGAAAATCTTTCAGAACTAGAACTGGAACTTTGTCAAAATATTGGGGGGCAATAACATGATTTAAGCCAATGACCTCATCGAGATTCCAAAGGTTTTGGCGGTGGCTGCGTTGATGGATAGTGGTTGCCTTCATGAATTTATCTTAACTGGCAACAAACTTACGCTGGGTCTGAAATATAAAGGCCATCATCGGAAATGATGTGCGGAATAATGAGACAGTGACGACCGGTAATGCGAGAAGTATCGCCCCGTAAAATAATTCCGGCAGGTTCATCGTTAATCACCCAGCTCCCCACCATGTAGTGGTAGCCAAAAGCTTGGGGCAGTTCAATGTATTCCTGATGAATATACCCTTCCGTCCCATAGCCCATCGAATCCCGCTGTTCTAAAGCGCCCATCCCCATCTCAACGGAAAGGCCAACTCCCTCCATGCCCAGTAGGGGCTTCTTCACATGCATATTCAGCATCAGCTTAGTCGCATCGGGGGACATATCATGGTCAAAGTAGGTGGCGAGTAAATATTGCTGATAATCCGTATTCTTAAACCGCTCCCACATTAGAGCCATTGCACCCTTATTAGAAAGCACCTGTTTCCACAGGGGTTCTAATACCTTCACGTCTCCTTTTTCTAGACGCTGGACTAGAGCTTTGGTACATCCTGCATTCGCCATATCATTTTGGATGTCTGACCAGTCATACATTTTCCAAAGCAACGGAATACGATCGTTGGCATGATCGACAAAGTACCCCTCTTCATCTAGCCCTATTCCCCGCTGAATGAGATTGCCAACATCATCTTTGAGGTCGCGTAGATAGACAACCTGCGTGTAAATTTCAGGGTCAACTTCGTCGTGCAAAATTTGAATGAGCTGCATCGCCATTTCAAGGTCTTCTTCTAGCTTTTCATCGACCAGAAATGAAATGCCTGTTTCCTTGAGGCGGTAGGCTTTGGCAAGCCAGCGCCATTGCTCTGTAATCTGCTCCCAAAACTCATTAAATTGGCTGGCATCACTTGGCAAGGGCAATGTACTATTTTGATGATTTCGATAATAATCGACGAACCAATTCCACTGGTAAACGGTTTCTGCGCCCAAGAGGGGCGTTTCGCCATTAATTTCAATGAGCTTGATAGCACCCGTTTCGTTCACCACGAGGTCAAATCGAGTCATGAGGGTCAAGTCTTCGTCAGGCTCCACTCGATCCCAACTTTGTTTAATGGCAGACCAATATTCAGATCGGATTTTCAGAAGGGCTAATCGCCGATCTACCGCGTCAGGGTTTTCATCTGTAAAAAACCAGTCCAAAAACTCCACACACATCGCCCAGAGTTGCTCAGTTGCTTGGGCGATCGCCGCTTTCTCCCGATGGTCAAACTGAATGACAAAGGGTTGTGGAAGCGCCTCAATCCAATATTTTTGCAGAGAATCGCTCAAAACCTCGGACTGATAGGCATTCTCGCGGATATGCTGTTGCCACTGGGGTCGCCGCAGCACTGGTAGGGCTTTCATATCCTATTTCCCACCACGCCCTGTACTTTTGAAGGATGAGCCAAACCCCTGTTTGCCACGTCCTGAAATTGTTCCTCGTGCAGAGATTCCTTCAGGGCGTTGAGGTGCTTGATTGGTGGTGTATCTAGGTACCTGTACCCGTCCCGCTGGTGTTTTCGTCACGGTTTGACCAAAGGCGGTTACGACCTGTCCAGGGGTATTGCTGGCATAGACGGGACGAGTTTCATAGACCCGTCGGTAGTAGCCACCATAATTGACGTAACTGTACTGCGGAGAGCTGTAGGGATACAAGTAGGTGCCGCCATAGACGGGACGGTAGCCTGAGCTAGCCGAAGACGTAACTGTCTCACACTGTACACCTTCAGATTGGCAGTCTTGCAAGTTGGCATAGATAGGAGCCGTTCGTTCATGTTCTTGGCGGGCTTCTAAAAGCTGCGGCGCACAGTCTTCCGGCTTCATGATGGGAGGAGTCGGCGCTTGCTTTAGTTCGCCCCGTTGAGATGCGGCTAACTGAGCCTGATAGTTTTGGTTCTGTCGTTTAATATCGGCTTTGCACTGCTGCTCTGTTTCATAAAAGACGGCATCAATCGGTTCGTTTTGAGTTTGATCGAGATCTGGCTTATCGCAGCTCGATACAAGCAGTGCAGCAATGGCGGCGATCGCCAAACTTTGCTGCACTCTTTCCCTCTGAATCAGACGGGGTTCTAGAACTTTTCGATTGTGCTTATGGTGAGTCATTCTGGCAGTATGTCGATCAGATTCTATGTCTAGTTTTCCCACTCTGGTTTACCAATCGTTCTTTATCAGCTATGAACCCATGCAGCAGCACGCCACCGATCTTCTCAAAACGCTCCAACAACCCGAAGCGTAAAGACCGTGTTTCAATTCTTGTAACCATCTAAATCTCCCATAAAAAATCGGGCTAGCATGATGCCATAGAAAAAAAGGGTCGCAAACCATGAAGCAATGGCGTGTTTTTGGGTGTGGGTTATGTGCTGCACTGTTAATCCTCGGCTGG
>JBGSVR010000302.1:0-10459 GCA_041752855.1 Thermosynechococcaceae cyanobacterium | reverse complement strand
TTTGAAGTATCGTTGGTTTAAGCTCAAAAATATTTGGTACTGCTCCCTAAGACCCTTTGTTAAACGGGTTTTCACTATCAAGTCTTAATGACTGCACAGCTTTAGGGCGATCGCCGTGACCCATTCCGCAGAGATTCCAGAAGATATACAGCAGGAGCTAGAGGCGTTAAGGCATGAAAATGCGCTTCTGATGGGTCTGATGACAGGTGGCTATGCGTACTTTTTGCGGCAGCTCATGGTGGGGCACCAAAATGGCCTAAGTGCAGCAGATTGCGAACAGGCGATCGTAGATGCTCTAAAGCGCGTACTTTCGACGCAAGAGCGCTTTGGCTGCGAATATTTAGCAGAAATTGAGGATGTTATGTCAAAAATGACCCAAACCGTTGCCCTCGCGCCCTTTGTTCAGCAAGCCGAAGCAGCTCGAACAGCCCACAATTAACGGACATAAACGCGAACGCCACGATTGCAGCCACTACTATTTTTCGTGAACTTTTGGACAGGCTGGAGCGACAACAGCGGTAATGCATTGCCCAACTAAACAGGGCTGATGATAGGCGGCTTCGGTTTCGAGGGGCGGAGGGATTTGACCGAACACCATTTCACAGCTCAAGTCTTCAAAGTTAGGCGTCATGGTGAGCGGAATGCCAAAATCTTGAGTAAAAAATGTTTGAGTAGGCAGCTTACACATGTTGATACACATGCCCACACAGCCGCTTTGCTCTAGGTAGCGACACTTTTTAATGTAAACTTCGCTGCGCTGTAGTCTAGATTGACCGTTTTGATCTGCTACTTCAACTGCACGAACTTCGCAAGGCCCCACCAGCCATTCAAACAGCAGGGTGGCAAACCACGCATTTAGCTCACACACTAACTTTGTGGGCGAAAAAAATGTCCGAATTATTTTTAAGACGGGTGCAGGAACCAAAGATTTAAGTACAACAGACACCAGATTTTGCTGCTGCACTGCATTACGACCCTGCATAATTTGCTGTGACAAATCTACAAACCCGTCGTAGCCAGACTGCGTTGTCTTTTTGCCCAGGGCGATCGCCATTTTGCGTGAAAACAGCCAGATAAACAGCCGATCAAAGAGGTTGTCGTTGTAGCTTTCCGTCACGCGAGTCTCCCTAGAATGCCGTAAGAGAAAGCGTCTTAGGCTCTTAGAGCAAAGCGCTTTTATAGATTCTCTTTCCGTTAATTATCTTAACGCTTACTCTCGCGTTGCATCTTGCCTGGGCTTCATGCTCAAACAAACCCTCGCCAGAGCTTACTCTAGCGAAGGTTTGAGATTGATCCAGCACCATTACTTAGTTGCTCAGCGTTGCGCTGGCAAATGCATCTGCTGCGTCAAAGCCAGGGGTGCGATTTACATAGTCAGTTGCTTCACCCGTGAAGGTTTGAGCAATATTGTCAAAAGACTCTGAGCGCCAGTTGCGGGCATGGATGGGCTTAGACTGCTCGCCCCGAAAGTAGGCTTGAGTGCCCAAAATGGCTGCTGCTGCCCAACCACATAAAATTATCAGGCTTAATAGAACCATCATGATCGTTCTTCCTTAATAAATAAATGTTAGTGAATCAACTTAGATTTTTGATGTCTTGAAGGACTTAGCTGACGGTCAAAGCTATGCCAAGAATGGTGGCGACAAACGCAGCCGCGACAGCACCCTGAATCAAATATCGACGCTGCTGCGCAACGGAAGGGGATTCAGCAAAGTAGAGAGTTGGCTCAACTGCAAAGTTGTTTAAGATGCCATGCTCGTCTTGGGTAGTACGCATTGATGTCCTCGTTCTGCGGGTTGCAGGCTTTGTAAACTTCTATGAACTCAATGTAACAATTATGTAAATTTTTGTCAAGCATGGTTGACAGATTCTCTAAAGCTGTTAGCAAATATATTTTGTGCGGAAGCCTGCGCCTTCAGATGTGTTGTGGTCTAGACTTGAATGCGTTACGCTACGCCTTCACAATTGATAGAGACAACAGCCCTAGGTGTCGTAGATAGGCGTAGCAATGACCGGAAACTCAGGAAAGCCTTACTCTCGGCTGAATCGATCTGTCGTCATCACGCCAGAGGACTGCGCCCGTCTGCGATCGCACTTCCTACAACTCCCGCTGCCTGGGGCTGATGAAACATGGAAATCGGGCATTCTACATGGAGACTGTTTAACTCTTGCGCCTTCGCTGCCGCAGCAGTGTATAGATCTGCTGATTCTAGACCCGCCCTACAATCTCACCAAAACCTTTAATGGACGGCGATTTAACCGTCAGTCTGTGCAAGATTATGCCGATTGGCTTAGTGAAGTGCTGCGATCGCTTAAGCCGCTGCTTAAAAACACCGCTACGGTTTATATCTGCGGCGACTGGTTTTCGTCTGCTTCCATCTTTACGGCAGCCTCCGAACACCTGATTGTGCGTAATCGCATTACCTGGGAGCGCGAAAAAGGTCGTGGGGCAAAAGCCAACTGGAAAAACGCCAGCGAAGATATTTGGTTTTGTACCGTCTCAGAGCAGTACACCTTTAATACAGAAGCCGTCAAACAGCGACGACGTGTTTTAGCACCTTATCGAGACGCCCAGGGACAGCCCCGTGACTGGGAGGCAACCGAGCAAGGCAGCTTCCGCGATACCTACCCATCCAATCTTTGGACAGACATCACCATTCCATTCTGGTCCATGCCAGAAAACACGCTTCACCCCACCCAAAAAAGTGAAAAGCTTTTGGCAAAGCTGCTGTTAGCCAGCTCCAATGCTGAAGATTTAGTGCTAGATCCTTTTCTGGGTAGCGGTACGACGGTGGTTGCGGCAAAAAAGTTAGGTCGTCGCTACTTGGGCATTGATTTAGAGCAAGACTACTGTCTTTTAGCGGCACGTCGCTTAGAATTGGCGGAGTCTGAATCCTGTATTCAAGGATGGGTCGATGGCGTGTTTTGGGAGCGTAATACCTTTGCCCAACAGCACATCAGAAAGAATCGTTAAGAAAGAAAAGAAAATAACGTTCAGGTTTTGTAGGGGCTGGTTTTGCCGATAAATCAGGAATTCTCCAATGCAGTATCAGCTAAACCCGCCCTTGCGAACGGGTAGCCTCTGCCGCTATAGCGACGCGACAGGAATTGCCAATTCCAGCTTTTTGACCAGTTCTAGCAGTTCTTGAGGATTAAACGGTTTCGTCAGGTATGCTGTGCAGCCCGCCATTCGGGCGCGGACGCGATCAATAATGCCTTCTCGCCCTGTTAACATCACAATCGGCACGCGGCGCAGCGCCTCTACCTGACGTGCTAATCGGCAGAGTTCGTAACCGTCAATGCCTGGCATCTCAATGTCCATCAAAATAACGATGGGCTGATGGGTCAATAACGGCACCATCGCCTGGGTGGGGTCAAAGAGAGACAGCACATCGTAGCCTGAAGACTCTAAGGACAGTTTGACAAACTGCTGAATGGTAGGGCTATCGTCCACGCAGGCTATCACAGGGCGCTTTTGGGTCGATATGACCTGATGAGGTCTCATCTCCATTCCTCCATTTTGAAGGATTGGCTTCAGAAAAGTGGCTAGCTCCAGCACATCCATCGAGCATTGATGCGCAATTTCATAGAGCGTCAGATTTTTTTCAATGAGGGTAATAATTTCCTGGAGCTGTTGGCAAGATGCACTTTCGCTCCAGACGGTTTGTAGACAATGGTCGTGATTGAGAATGGCGGGTCTTTGAAAGGGTGAACTCAGGTCGGTTCTTAAGTTTGTCCAGCGTGTGACGTTATCGCGGATAGGCAGCACTAACTGCCGAAAAGGAACAGACAGCAGCAGCGGATCTAGGCCAATACTAGACTCATATTTGAGCGTGCCTTGAGGAATGGCTAAAAACTGGGTCAATGCCTCTTGGGTAAGCGTTGCTAAAACTTGACGAACCCAGTTGAGGGACAACTGCTGCGATCGCCAGTATTGATACACCATCTGATAATCTGAGGGCGCATCAATATTGAGACAGGGTTCTAGACCTGTAGATTCACGACTAAACAAGTAGGCCAACCGTTCGCGCTGCCCCACCAAACTGGTGGCATAGTGAACTTGACCGCCGCCAAAATAAACGCCCCATTCCACCGAAGGATCGTTGGGGTCAGTAATACTCAGACATCCCGAGCGTTCTTCTGTGACAAACTTATGGAGTGCCTTTGCTGGGGAAATTTGAGGGGGTTGGGGTGTTTGCCCTGACTGGGCGTTGGGGCTGTAGGTCATAGTTCATTTCGTCAGCGTGTTGAGACAAAAATCATAAAAAAGGGGTCTATGTTCATATAGGCGGCTGCATCTTGGCGACAGATGCCGCTTTATGCTCTCCCGCAGACTCTTTCCATTAGGATGGACACCTTAGAGCGCAAAACTGAACTGTAAAAATACATAATTTAGATTAAGCCAGCTTATTTCTGACTTTTATTGACTCAGCAATGGATTTTACTGACTCTCAATCAAGCGACGAAGCATCACCGTTTCAAGGCTTCAAGGCTATCGCTCCAATCCATCCCAACGAAACGGCCTCATGGCAAGGCGCGGTAACGCTTTCCTATGATCGCTCTGGGGGTAAGACGCGGTTAGCTAAGGTTTGGCATCAGGCCCCCCTCAAGGTGCAAAGGCCGCTGTATCCAGAAGCTCAGGGCATTTGCCACACCATTCTGATTCATACAGCCGGAGGTATGGTAGGGGGCGATCGCCTCCTCTACAGCCTCACTCTTGCGCCCCATACCCATACGGTGATTACAACGGCTGCGGCGAGTAAAATCTACTGCGCTCAGGGCAAAACAACACAGCAGGTCATCGAGATTGACATTGCAGAACATGCCTATTTAGAATGGCTGCCCCAAGAGACAATTTTGTTTAACCAGGCGCAGTTTACGCAGACCCTGAAGGTAAATTTGGGTCAAAATGCCGCTTGGCTGGGGTGGGATATCTATCGGTTTGGGCGGACTGCGCGCGGAGAACGCTTTGAGGAAGGAGAATGGCGATCGCACACCGAAGTATGGCGAGATGGCGTGCCGCTTTGGATTGACCGTCAGTGGCTCCCAGCGGGTTTACCCATGATTGATCATCCCCACGGACTCAACCAATGCCCTGTGGTGGGCACCTTGGCCTGGATTGGGCAGGAAGTAGACCGTGACTTTGTGCAGCAGCTTCGGGAAATCTGGACTCAGTTGGAGCTACAGGGTGAAATTGGCGTAACTCGCGTACAGCAGGGGTTCATCTGCCGTTACCGAGGCCCATCCACCTCAGAAGCTCGGCAATGGTTTACGCAAGTTTGGAATCATGTGCGATTCTATGCCTTAGGGCAGCCTGCCTGTCCCGTTCGCGTTTGGCAAGTTTAATCTGGTCAGTCTAACTAAGGATAAGGATCTCAATCATGCAACTCTCCCCGCAAGAAAAAGATAAGCTGCTCATTTTTACGGCGGCACTGGTGGCAGAACGGCGCAAGGCCAAAGGTCTTAAGCTGAATTACCCAGAGGCGATCGCCTTCATTTCTGCTGCCATCTTAGAGGGTGCCCGTGAGGGGCGTACCGTTGCTGACCTCATGAGCTACGGCACAACGCTGTTAGGGCGCGATGACGTGATGGACGGCATTCCTGAAATGATTCACGACGTGCAGGTAGAGGCGACCTTCCCTGATGGGACAAAACTGGTGACGGTGCATGAACCCATTCGTTAAGTTTTGGGGCGAGAATACAGCATTTTGGAGGGGATGCAAGAGCTTACATTTTGAGCGTAGATTACGGCTGCTCGTGCGATAGGCTGAGATAGGCAATAGATCCCTTACAATAGAGAACTGTGCAAAACACAAAGCTATGTTCTGCATTCACCGCTGCCTTTTGGTTTGACGCGGCTCGTTTGCATTTGATTGGTTCTATTAGCTGAGTCTACCGAGGGAAGAGCGTTGTCTAAAACACAAGAACAATTAAAAGTCACCCAGGAAAAGCTTCCTGGTAGCCAGATTGGGCTAGAAATCGAAATCTCTCCAGAGCGATCGCGCCAAGCTTACGAGCAGACCGTTACTAAGTTCATGAAGTCTGCCCAAATCCCTGGCTTTCGGCGCGGCAAGGTGCCCCGTCAGGTGGTGCTTCAGCGCTACGGAGCAATGCAGATGAAGGCCGCAACTTTAGAAGAATTGGTTGAGCAAACCTTTAAGGAGGCGATCGCCCAAGAAAAGATTGCGGCACTGGGCAATTTTCAGCTTCGCTCCTCCTTTGATGAGATGCTCACCCAGTTTGAGCCAGGGTCTGTCATGACCTATAGCGCCAGCATTGATGTGCCGCCCAAGGCATCGCTCAAGCGCTACACAGAATTTAAAGTGACCGCGGAAGAGGTCAAGCACGACCCTACGCAAGCTGATCGTGTGATTGATGAGCAGCGTGCCTCTCGCTCTACGCTTATTCCCGTCGAAGGCCGCGCCGCTGAATTGGGCGACGTTGCTGTGATTGATTTCTCAGGTCAGTATTTCTTAGGCGAAGACAAAGAAGATCCTCAAGACATCGAAGGCGGTAGCGCTGAGGATTTTCAGGTCGAGCTATCTGAAGGACAGCTTATCCCTGGCTTTATCGAAGGCATTGTCGGGATGAACCCTGAAGAAACCAAAGAACTAGAGCTGCAGTTCCCTGAAGGCTACTTCCAAGAAGAGTTAGCGGGTAAATCTGCGGTTTTCTCGGTCACGCTCAAAGAAATTAAGACCAAAGAGCTGCCAGAACTTGACGATGAATTTGTCAAAGAAATCAGCGAGTTTGAAACCTTAGCTGAGCTGCGTACGTTTTTAGAAGAGCGCTACCAAAAAGAAGCCCAAGATAAAACCAACGAAAACATTGAAACGAAGCTTCTAGATGCCCTTGTTGAAGAGGTTGAGGTTGACCTACCCGAAACCGTCATCATCAACGAATCTAACTTTTTGATCAATCAGCTCGCCTCTCGCCTTCAGTCTCAAGGGATGGATGTCAAACGTCTGTTTCCGGCAGATGCGCTAGATGGCTTGAGAGATCGCTTCCGCGATGAGGCGATTGGTCGGGTAAAGCGTACCTTGGCGCTGGCTGAGGTTGCGGCTCAAGAATCTCTCAAAATTGAGACAGAAGCCCTAGAGGCGCGTTATCAAGAGGTGTTTGACCAGATTGATGACAAGAAAAATATAGACCGCGATCGCCTTAGAGAAGTCCTCGAAGATGAGCTGCTCAAAGAAAAGGTGGTGGGCTGGCTCAAAGAACACTCTGAAGTCACGCTGGTGGACAAAATTGAAGTGGAGCCAGAGCCAGAAGCAGCATTGCCAGAAGCCTCAGCAGCAACGGTAGAAACCACCGCGACCGCTGTAGCTGAAGACGAACAGTCAGAGGCTGCTCCAGAAGAGCAAAAAAAGACGACTCGTCGTCGTAGCGCTAAGACAAAGACTGAAGAAGAGAGCTAAGGCCGCTGCCCTATTGCTCCCGTCAGCAGACAATGGGCAGCAGCCAGCGGATTGAGCAGCAGTTAAGGCATAATGAAGTGAAAGCGAGTTGAAGCTTTGCTCAACGCGTTTGTATCATGTTCTTTCGCTGTTGCTCAGCCGATCCTTTTCTTATTCCTTTTGAAGTAGAGCAGACGCGCATATGCTTTTTTCTCACTCTCGCGCTACGCGCTCATCAGGACATGATGACAGCTTCAATCCTCCCCAGGCGATCGTGCCGATGGTGGTAGAGCAGTCCGGTCGAGGTGAGCGAGCCTTTGATATTTATTCCAGACTGCTCAGAGAGCGCATTGTGTTTCTCGGCAGCAACGGTTCCTCTCGTGGCATTGATGACTCAGTGGCTGATGCAATTGTTGCCCAGCTTCTGTTTTTAGATGCAGAAGACCCAGAGCAAGACATTTATCTCTACATCAATTCCCCTGGTGGCTCTATTACCGCAGGCATGGCGATTTTTGACACCATGCAGCACATCCGCCCTGACGTCTGCACCATTTGCTTTGGCTTAGCAGCAAGCATGGGCGCATTTTTGCTATCAGCAGGAACCCCTGGCAAGCGGATGGCCTTACCCCACTCCAGAATCATGATTCACCAGCCTCTCGGCGGTGCCCAAGGACAGGCTCGGGACATTGAGATCCAGGCCAAAGAAATCATGTATCTCAAAGAGCAGCTTAACCAGCTGATGGCTGAGCATACAGGGCAACCTCTAGATCGGATCGAAGCCGACACAGACCGCGATTTCTTTATGTCTCCTGACGAAGCACAAAAGTATGGTTTGATTGACAAGGTTTTGACTCGTCAAGATATCCTCAGTCAACGTCAGGCCGTCAGTTCGTAACCCATCAACGTCTAAGCAGGCAGTGGCTATGTCTAAGTACGACTCTCATCTCAAATGCTCCTTCTGCGGGAAATCCCAAGAGCAGGTTCGCAAGTTAATTGCGGGTCCAGGAGTTTATATTTGCGACGAGTGTGTCGATCTCTGTAACGAAATCTTAGACGAAGAGCTGTTTGAGTCGGGGCCAAGCTCCGCTCCTGCCGCCGCGCCTACTGCCCGCCGAGAAGCAGCGGCGGTCGAGCAGCGTCGTCGCGCTACGCCGCGCTCTGCTTCTCGACTGTCGCTCAACCAAATTCCAAAGCCGCGAGAAATTAAGACTTATTTAGACGAGCATGTGATTGGTCAAGATGAGGCCAAAAAAGTCTTATCTGTGGGGGTTTATAACCATTACAAGCGGCTTAGCCTCATTCAAAGTGGCGAAGCAGACGGCAGCTTAGAGGACGCAATAGAACTGCAAAAGTCCAACGTTTTGCTGATCGGGCCAACAGGCTGTGGCAAAACGCTGCTGGCTCAAACCCTTGCCAAAATGCTGGATGTGCCCTTTGCTGTTGCCGATGCCACCACGCTCACAGAAGCTGGCTATGTGGGTGAAGACGTTGAAAATATTTTGCTGCGGCTGCTTCAGGTTGCTGACCTAGACGTAGAAGAAGCCCAGCGCGGCATTATTTACATTGATGAAATTGATAAAGTTGCGCGTAAAAGCGAAAACCCTTCCATTACCCGCGATGTGTCTGGAGAAGGGGTGCAGCAAGCACTCTTGAAAATGCTGGAGGGCACCACAGCAAATGTGCCGCCCCAAGGGGGACGCAAGCACCCTTACCAAGACTGCATCCAGATTGACACCACTAATATTCTGTTTATCTGCGGTGGAGCCTTTGTGGGCTTAGACAAAATTATTGAGCAGCGCACGGGCAGAAAGTCGATGGGCTTTGTGCAAGGTGAGCCGATGCCGCGAGAGGTTCGTGCGGCAAATTCACTGCGTCATTTGGCACCCGAAGATTTGGTGCGGTTTGGGATGATTCCTGAATTTATTGGTCGGATTCCGGTCATTTCTGTCATCGACCCGCTGGATGAAGAAACGCTGTGTAAGATTTTGACAGAGCCGCGCAATGCCCTGATCAAGCAGTACCAAAAGCTCATGAACATGGACAACGTGCAGCTTGAGTTTCATACCGATGCCATTACGGCGATCGCCCGTGAAGCCTACCGACGCAAGACGGGTGCGAGGGCGCTGAGAGCCATTGTAGAAGAACTCATGCTAGAGATTATGTATGAGTTGCCCTCTCGTAAAGACTTAACGCGCTGTGTGATTACGCCAGAGATGGTTGAGAAACTTTCCTCTGCTGAGCTGTTAATGCACCCGTCTTCGATTCCAACTCCAGAGTCTGCCTAGAAATTCGGCTTAGCAATTAAGTTTTATTGATATGTCCTACATAGCCATCCGTGATGTTCCTCACTATTACGAGTGGATTGCATCATCGGATCCAATGCCCTCTGACAAGCCTGTGATGGTTTTTATGCATGGGTGGGCAGGTTCTGCACGGTATTGGCGATCGACTGCCGAGGCGCTGAAGCCGTTTTTTAACTGCTTGCTTTATGACTTACGCGGGTTTGGTCGCTCTAAAGCGCCGACTACTTTAGAACCAACAGCTTCTATTACGCCTCAAACGGCTTGGGAGCAGTATGACCTTGTGACCTATTCTGACGATTTAGCCGAGTTGTTAACTCAGCTCAAGCTAGACGCTGTTTACCTAAATGCCCATTCGACGGGGGCTTCGGTGGCAACGCTCTTTTTGAATCGCTACCCAGAACGGGTGATTAAGGCGATTCTGACCTGTAATGGCATTTTTGAGTACGATGAGAAGGCTTTTGGTCAGTTTCATCAGTTTGGGGGCTATGCCGTTAAATTTCGACCGCAGTGGCTTGCGAAGATTCCTTGGGTTGACCAAATATTTATGGCGCGGTTTTTAAGTCAGCCTATCCCAAAAGCTGAGCGCGTTGCATTTTTAGATGACTTTTTGATGGCAGATGAAGCAGCGGCTTTGGGCACGATGTTTACTGCGGTAAGCAAGCAGGCATCTGAAACTATGCCCCAAGAGTTTGCTCAGCTTAAGGTGCCGACGCTGTTAGTTTCTGGAGAGTTTGATCAGATTATCCCCGCAGCAATGGG
>JBGSVR010000301.1:0-5438 GCA_041752855.1 Thermosynechococcaceae cyanobacterium | reverse complement strand
AAAGTGAGATTCCGCTTGCTGTATTGGACTTATACAAAAAAGGGAAACCTTTTGAGCATTAAGGCAATGCGTCAGACAGCAATCATCTAAGCAACCAAGGATACGACCGTCGATGATTGGGAATAATTCTCCGCTGGAGCCAATAGAGATTTATGAACCTGTCGTTGCGCAAACGCTGATCGAACCTACGTTAAAACCGTTAGGTGCAGACCATCGCCCTCTTGCTACACCGGATAGTTATCATTTACTCCAGCAAGCTTTAACCGAGATTAGGGCGCATAAAGAGCAGCAAGAGCAGGTTGCTGCACGGGAAAAAGTTTTAGTGCAGGTCATTAAGCGTATTTGTCAAAGCCTTGATCTTGAAACTATTTTTAGTACCGCCACTGTTGAAGTCCGTCAATTGCTCTACGCAGATCGGGTTACTATTTTTCAGTTTGACTTTAATTCTCAAGACTTTCAAGGAGAATTTGTTGCCGAGGATAGGGGGCCAGAATTTGCCTCTGCGAGGGCAGAAAAGATCAAAAGCGGCTGTTTTGGAGACAGCTTTGTTGCGGCATATCAACAAGGTCAGGTTCTTGTTATTCCAGATACGCAGCAGTCGGGTCTAAGTTCTTCCCATCTTAGTGTTCTCGCGCGCCTTAAGGTGCGCGCCAAGTTAGTGGTTCCCCTCTTTCAGCAGCAGCATTTGTGGGGTCTATTGTGCGTTCATCAGTGCTGTGGTTCTCGGCAGTGGCAGCCCGCTGAAGTAGAGTTTGTCTCTCGCATTGCCCTACAGCTAGGGGTGGCACTTCAACAGTCAGAATTGCTAGAGCAATCTCGACTGGATTCAGCTAAGATTCAGGCTCAAAAACAGCAGTTAGAACGGGTGGTCAAGCAGGAGCGCATCTTAACTCAAATTATTGAGTGTATGCGCGAGACGCTAGATATGCAGCAAATTTTTGCAACTGCAACAACTGTGGTTCGTCAGCTTTTACAGGCTGATCGGGTTGCAATTTATCGTTTTGATAGTGCCTCATCTTCAAGTGCTGGTGAATTTGTGGCAGAAGATATGCACCTCAGTTATCCATCGGTATTAACTGTAAGTCTTTGCGATCGCCACTTTGGTCAAAGCTATATCCACGCCTATCATCAGGGCAAAACCCTGGTGATCGCAGACACCTATGATGAACGACTAAGTGACAGCCATTTTCAAGCGCTCTCTAAACTAAAAGTGCGGGCTGATTTAGTGATTCCGCTTTTGAGAGGCCAGAATCTCTGGGGGTTGCTGTGTATCCATCAATGCAGTGAACCACGGCAATGGAAACAGTCTGAAGTTGAATTTACGGCTCGGATTGGCTCACAGTTAAGTGTGGCACTCCAACAGGCCGAACTCTTTGAGCAAACCCAAACCCACGCGATAGAACTTCAGCAAGCGCTCGATAAAGTAGAAGATCAAAAAACACAGCTCTCCCAAATTGCGACGCAAGAACGAACTTCAGCCTATGTGATGCGGCGAATTCGTCAAACGCTAGATGTTGAACATATTTTCAAGGTGACGACTCAAGAAATCCAACAAATATTGAAGTGCGATCGCGTCCTTGTCTATCAGTTTGGCTCTAACTGGGGAGGAGAGGTTGTATTTGAGTCTGTGAGTTCTCAGTGTAGGCCATTGTTAAATAGCCAAAATACACCCATGAGCTGGGATGATTCTCGCCTGCAAGATTCTGGCGGAAATCAATTCCAGAGCCTTCAGGTCAGCATTACTTCCGATATCTATCAAACCGATTATTCAGCTTGTCACATCAAGAAACTAGAAGAATTCAATATCAGAGCGTCCCTGATTGTGCCAATTTTTATTGGCGAAACCCTGTGGGGTCTGTTGGGAGCCTATCAAAACACTACCCCCAGAGACTGGCACCCCTGGGAAGTTCAAATTATGGAAAAAGTCAGCGACCAGCTCGGCGTTGCCCTTCAGCAGTTAGAACTTTTGAAGCAGCTCCAAACTGCTAAAGAAGAAGCAGATGCAGCCAATCAAGCTAAAAGTAAGTTTTTAGCCAGCATGAGCCACGAGCTGCGAACGCCACTCAACGCCATTCTGGGCTTTAGTCAACTGATGAGACGAGATCCTGATATTCCGGTCCCGCAGCAGAAAACCCTCGAAATAATCAATCAAAGTGGTGCCCACCTGCTAACTCTTATCAATGATGTCTTAGAAGTTTCTAAAATTGAGGCTGGTAAGGCGACGCTCAATCTTGGTGACTTTAATCTCGGGGGCATGTTAGACACCCTTCATTCCATGCTCAATTTCAAAGCGCAAGCCAAAGGGTTAACGCTCACCTTTACCTGTGCCCCAGAAGTCCCCAAGTTTGTCAATGCAGATGAGCGTAAGCTCCGCCAAATTTTAATTAACCTCATTGGGAATGCCATTAAATTTACACAGCAGGGCAGTATAACGCTCCACATCCGCTTAGGCAGACCGTCTGTCGAAGAAAAGAGCAGTATGGGTACACTTTACGTGGAGGTTAAAGATACAGGTTCTGGCATTCCTTTGGCAGATTTAGACACGATTTTTGATGCGTTTACCCAAACGGAGGTGGGGCGACAGTCGGCAGAAGGGACAGGGCTAGGGCTAACCATTTGTCGTCATTTTGTTCACTTAATGGGAGGTGATATCTCCATGACGAGCCAAGTGGGGCGCGGCACAACGGTTCAGTTTCATATCCAGTGCAGGGAAGCATTTAGGACGGCCGTGACCGTTAGTCTTCAGCGACAGGCTTTGGGTCTTGTGCCTGCTCAACCTGCCTATCGGATTTTGGTTGCGGAAGATCGAGCAGACAGTAGACAGCTTATGGTTGAGCTATTGCAGTCTGTTGGGTTTGACGTCCAGTCTGCTGAAACGGGAGAGGAGGCGATCGCCCAATGGGCTGCGTGGCAACCTCATCTGATTTGGATGGATTGGCAAATGCCTAGAGTGAATGGGTTTGAAGCAACACAGCAAATTCGGACTGTGGAAGCGCTCCGTTCTACTTTAGCCCTAGAAAATGACGCTCATTCGGCAGCTTCTTCTGCTTCTGGCGTTAAATCTTCGCCTAAGACCATCATTATTGCCCTAACCGCGAGCGTATTTGAAAATACTCGCCAAGAAGCGCTCGAAGCAGGATGTGATGATCTGGTTTATAAACCGTTTCAAGAGTCGGAGATCTTTGACAAAATTGAAACATTTCTGGGGGTTCAGTACATTTATCAAACGCTTTCACAAGAAACGCCATTAATCCCTAAACCCCTAAATCCTGTAGAAGTTGAGCAGGTACTCTCTCAACAACCTACACAGTGGCTCACAGATTTTTTGCAGGCTACCATTGAACTAGATGAAGAGGCGATCGCCCTACATATTGGGGAGATTCAAAATCAATCTATAGAGGTTGCTCAGTCCATGACGGAACTGACGAATATCTTAGATTTCTCTAGATTGGCTGAACTGCTTCAAAATGCACTTGCACTTCAGCGACAAGACTAAAGCTTCATATTCTCTAATAAAAATAGAATTTAAATTCACCCTCTTAAAAATTACATAAATCACATCAAGGAAGCCCCGTGAACTCTATAACCAACGAAAGTATTTATAGCATCTTAGTCGTTGATGATGAGTTAAATAACCTCCATCTTTTGTCAGAAATTTTATCAGAAAAAAATTATAAAATTCGCCGAGCTATCAATGGGGGAATTGCCTTAAAATCGGTTCACGTCATCTTGCCCGATCTGATTTTGCTAGACATAAACCTGCCTGATATCACGGGCTATGAAGTTTGTGAACGGTTAAAAAGCAACCCAGCGACCCAACATATTCCCGTTATTTTTATTAGCGCACTCAATGAAGCCCTGGATAAAGTCAAAGCATTTTCAGTCGGTGGGGTTGACTATATTAGTAAACCTTTTGAAGTGGCGGAGGTGATTGCACGGATTGATAACCAACTGGCGCTTCATGCCGCTAGGGTTGAGGTACAGCATCTCAATTCGGTGCTTGAGCAACGCGTGGTTGAGAGAACGACACAGCTTGCCATTGCCAACCAATCACTCCAGCAGGAAATGGCTGAGCGGCAACAGGCACAAGAGCGGCTTGTGCATCTACTGCTCCACGATCCGTTGACCGATTTACCCAATTTGGCAGGGATGACAAACGCGCTGGAGCAGGCGATCGCCCGTGTAGAGCAGCAGTCTCCAGAACCCTTTGCCCTCATCATGCTGGACTGCGATCGATTCCAGTTAGTCAATAATTCTTTAGGTCACGAAGCTGGCGATCAGATTTTGATTGAGATGGGTCAACGCCTAAAAGGCTGTTTGCCACCCGATGCCTGCCTAGCGCGGCTGGGGGGAGATGAATTTATGGTGCTGCTTAACACCATTGAAAGTGGCGTCACCGTTGAGCAGGTCATTGCGAACATTCGGCAGGCTTTAGTGCCCCCGTTCCGGTTAGCCGCGCAAGATATTTTTGTCAGCGCCAGCATGGGCATTGTGTTAGGCACCTCAGACTATACCCATCCCCAAAATCTTTTGCGAGACGCAGATACCGCCATGTACCGTGCCAAACGGCTCGGCCTGGCACAACATCAGATTTTTGCGCCAGAGATGCATCATCAGGCACAAGTCCAGCTCCATCTAGAAACAGACCTGCGCCAAGCCATCGATCACGAGTACCTGAGACTGCACTATCAACCGATCCTTTCGCTCAAGACTGGTCAGATCACGGGGTTTGAAGCCTTAGTACGATGGCAGCACCCAGTCAAGGGCATGGTGTCCCCCGCTGCATTTATCCCTATTGCCGAAGAAACGGGCTTAATTATTCCCATTGGCCTGTGGGTGCTTAAAGAAGCCTGTCAGCAGCTCAAGCGCTGGCAGCAAGAATTTCCAGAGCAGACGGGGCTAAAGATCAGCGTAAACTGCTCTATCAGGCAGTTTTTAGATCCGCATTTGATTGAGCAAATTGACCAAATCCTTCAAGATACAGGCATTGAGGGAGCATCTCTCAATCTTGAAATTACCGAAAGCGCTCTAATGGAAAATGCTAACCGGACGGCAGATCTGCTCTGGCAGCTCAAGGCGCGGCATATTCAACTGGCGATCGATGATTTTGGCACTGGATATTCTTCTCTTAGCTATTTACACCGACTTCCTGTAGATACGCTCAAAGTTGATCAGTCGTTTATTCGTCAGTTATTAGTAGCCGACTCGTCGTCAGGTCGCCCAGGTCTAAATCAAAATTTTAGAATTGTGCAAAGCACTATTAATCTTGCCCATGACTTAGATCTAGATGTTGTGGCTGAAGGGATTGAGCTACCAGAACAGCTCGAAGCCCTAAAGTCTCTCAACTGTGATTTTGGGCAGGGGTATTTTTGGGCCAAGCCTTTAGAGGCGCAAGCGGCAGGCAACTTACTTCGTCAGCAGTCTAACGCTCAAATTGA
>JBGSVR010000300.1:0-4889 GCA_041752855.1 Thermosynechococcaceae cyanobacterium | reverse complement strand
TGGTTATCCCCAGCCCATCGTTGACCACGCCGTACAGCAGCGACTGTTCAAGCAGCTCTATCAGCAGCAGAAGTAAGGCTAATCCACAACACTGAATCGTCAAGATGCCATGTTAGTATGTTAGACGTGCTGTAAAGCTTCCAGGCAACTGGCTTACACACTTAATCACCTGGGTGACTAGCTCAATGGCAGAGCAGTTGACTCTTAATCAATTGGTTCGGGGTTCGACTCCCCGGTCACCCATCATAGGATGACCCAATGTTGTCCGATAATGTCTATCTAACCCGCTCTAGTAGCGGGTTTTTGCGATCAACATAACACAGTTAACCGAGAATTAGTGTAAGGTTTGTATAGAGCAATTGCTGTTAACTGTGTATGCCAAACCCGAACCCACTACAGACTGAAGACTTTAAGTGTCACTGGTATAAGCCTCAAGGGGAGATCACTGCTGAGCTATCTAAAAAGGCGATCGCCGTTAAGCTACCCGTCGATGTGGATAAGGCTGTTAGGTCATATCCCAATATGGCGGCATGGCTACGCCGCGTCATTACCGAAGCCGCACAGCGTGAACTAATGAAGGATGGTGAGACATGACACAGGCTACTGATATCGACATCCGAGAACTTCGAGATCTAATTCTTGGCTTAGATAAGAAAATAGATGGTTTAGATAAACGATTAGAAGTTTCTCAAGCCCGTAACGATGAGCGGTTTAACAGCATTGACCAGCGATTCAGCGCACTGGATGCCCAGCTTACTGATTTCAAAAAAAGCACTGACACTCATTTTGCAGACATCAGGAAAAGCACTGATACCCAGCTTACAGATATCAAAATCCAGCTTCGGGCACAAGATACGCGGTTGTGGGAGTTTATCGTGACGCTATCCCTCGCCATTATCGGTTTCCTATCAAAGCTGGCATTCTTCCCACAAACCTGACTAACCCAGCAACACACTCCAAGAGGCATCCTTGGGGGCATGGGCTAAAGCTAGGATTTTAATCCCGATTTTCGTTGGTTCAGGGCTTAAACCTCCACGCCACAGGTTCGACCTTAAGCGGTCTTACAAAAGGTGACCAGTCGGAAAATGTTGGGTTACTCAGTGATGTGCAAAGAATTTGTGTACTATTTTAACAGTCCTTAACGCTTTGCTCTTGCTTGAAACACGAGAGACAAAGCGCTGACAACGGTGCAAATACCTCTATGTTTGGTTTAATTGGTCATCTCACCAGCCTAGAACACGCTCAGCTTGTAGCGCGGGATCTGGGCTATCCAGAATATGCCGACCAGGGGCTAGACTTTTGGTGTATGGCACCCCCTCAAATTGTGGACTCTATTACCGTTACCAGCGCGACAGGGCAGGTCATTCACGGTAAGTACGTAGAGTCCTGCTTCTTGCCAGAAATGCTGGCAACCCAACGGGTCAAGTCCGCAACGCGCAAAATTATTAATGCGATGGCTCATGCCCAAAAGCACGGCATTGACATTACGGCCTTGGGCGGGTTTTCTTCTATTATTTTTGAAAACTTTAACTTAGAGCGCATCACCCGCGTTCGAGATATTGATCTAGATATTCGGCGGTTTACCACAGGCAATACCCACACGGCCTACATTATCTGCCGTCAGGTTGAGCAAGCTTCTCAGCAATTGGGGCTAGATTTAGCCAAGTCTACTGTGGCGGTGTGCGGTGCAACGGGAGATATTGGCAGTGCAGTTTGCCGCTGGCTTGATGCGCGTACAGACGTAGATGAGCTGCTGCTAGTGGCGCGTAACCAAACCCGTCTACAGGATCTTCAGGCGGAGCTAGGGCGCGGCAAAATTATGCCGCTAGAAGAGGCGCTGTCTTTGGCAGATATTGTGGTGTGGGTTGCTAGTATGCCGAAAGGCGTTGAGATTGACCCAACCACCCTCAAGCCGACTTGCCTCATGATTGATGGTGGCTACCCTAAAAATCTAGCGACCAAAATTCAGGCACCTGGGGTGCATATTCTGAGCGGCGGCATTGTGGAGCATTCCCTAGATATTGACTGGAAAATCATGAACATCGTCAATATGGATACGCCTTCGCGTCAGCTCTTTGCCTGTTTTGCTGAGGCAATGCTTCTAGAGTTTGAGCAGTGGCACACCAATTTTTCTTGGGGACGCAATCAAATTACCGTCGAGAAGATGGAGAAAATTGGTCAGTCTTCTGTTCGGCATGGGTTTAGGCCATTGCTGCTGCCGACACTGACCGAATGACGAGTGACTCTGGTGAATCCTCAATACCCGTAATAAGGTATTTCTTGATACAGTTTTCTAGTCAATGTTTTTTGAGCGCGCCCCTTCCTGGTTGAAGGTATTGATGGATGGCAGCTTCTAATCGTAAAATTCAGCTTCTTGATTTTGAAAAGCCGCTGGTTGAGCTGCAAATGCGAATCGATCAGATTCGCCAGCTTGCGGAAGAGAACGGTGTTGATGTAACCGATAACCTCAAATTGCTAGAAGCGCGGGCAACCCAGCTTCGCCAAGAAATTTTTGGTAGCCTCACGCCTATGCAAGAACTTCAGCTTGCGCGACATCCCCGTCGCCCCAGCACCCTCGACTACATCCAGGCCATTAGCGATGAGTGGATGGAGCTACATGGCGATCGCCGTGGTGGTGACGACCTTGCCCTTGTCGGCGGTGTGGGTCGTATTGATGGGCAGCCTGTGTTGATGCTAGGGCAGCAGAAAGGGCACGATACCAAAGATAACGTTACCCGTAACTTTGGCATGGCAAGACCCTGTGGCTATCGCAAGGCCATGCGGCTGATGAATCATGCGAACCATTTTGGAATGCCTATTTTGGCCTTCATTGATACCCCTGGGGCTTGGTCTGGGCTAGACGCAGAAGAATTTGGTCAAGGCGAGGCGATCGCCCGAAACCTGCGAGATATGTTTAGCCTAGACGTGCCCATCATCTGCACCGTTATTGGCGAAGGCGGATCGGGGGGTGCCCTTGGCATTGGGGTAGGCGACCACATTTTAATGTTTGAGCATTCGGTCTACAGCGTAGCCTCCCCTGAAGCCTGTGCTGCCATTCTTTGGCGAGATGCTCAAAAGGGACCCCAGGCGGCGGAGGCGCTCAAAATTACGGCAAAGGATCTCCTCGGGCTAGGGCTAATTGACCAAATCTTGCCTGAGCCGCTGGGGGGTGCCCATGCAGACCCCGTTAAAGCTGCCGATATTCTTAAAACATCTCTCATGGAAATCTTGACTCGGCTCCAGACGCTCTCTCCCGTCGAGCGCAAGGCCAAACGCTACGATAAGTTCCGCAATATGGGCGTTTTTGTGGAGCTGGCTTAGGGGTTCAGGCGATAGAAAATTTCAATCTTGACGATTAGATGAGAGATTTTTGTCAATTTTTCGTGAAAAGTTTTTGCCTGAATGGCAGCTCCAATCAGGGGATGGGGCTTATTGAAAACCCTGTAGCCTTTCCCCTGAAGCAGTCTTTTGAGATTAGACCCGTGCTGATGCAGCAGTGATACAATGAAAGAAGTTTAACATTTGTTAAGATACCTGAGAGCGTGCCGCGCTGCTGCCTTTTTGCAAACGACTCCCACAGCTTTAAGAATCTCTGATGCCAACCTCATCTTCTCAGCGTGCCCTTATTACAGGAGCCAGTCGCGGTATTGGCAAGGCTACGGCTCTTGCTTTTGCTAAGGTGGGCGTATCATCAATTTTGCTCGGACGATCGCTCGATCAGCTTCAGGCCACGGCAGAAGCGGTGAAGGCGCTGGGGGCAGAGGCGATCGCCTTTGGTGTTGACCTCTCTGAAGTGAGTCAGCTTAAAGGCCGATTGGAGCGAATCTTAGAAGTCTCTGGCTCCATTGATATTCTGGTGAATAACGCAGGAATGGGCTACACCGGAGGGCTGCTCGACACGTCCCTTGCCGACTGGCAGCGGGTTGTAGACCTCAACCTGACCAGTCCGCTTCAGTGTGTTCAAGCCGTTCTGCCCCAAATGCGATCGCGACACTGCGGCACCATAATCAACGTTATTTCCGTTGCCGGAAAACAGGCGTTCCCCGATTGGGGAGCCTATTGCGCCAGCAAATTTGGACTCATGGGGATGACCAAAACCCTAGCCCAAGAAGAGCGTCCCCACGGCATTCGGGTTGTAGCCCTGTGTCCGGGGGCGGTCAATACGCCTTTGTGGGACAGCGATACTGTAGCTGCCGACTTTGATCGGTCACAGATGCTAACCCCAGAAGATGTGGCCGATGCCATCGTCCATGCGGCACTGCTCCCCCAGAACGTTGTTCTAGATGAGCTGGTGCTGATGCCCAATGCGGGAACGTTTTAACTCAAACAAAACGTTTTCCCTTTCTCCCTTGGGGGTATTTTCGCTGGAATCCATCCTCCCTAATTTTGTTTAGTAATCTTTTACTGTTAACCTATGACGATTTCTTCAGCCAATCTGTCCGACAGTCTCAACGGCATTCCTGCAGCCAGTCCAGCCAGAGAAACGCGAAGTTCAAGTGCCAACGGCGATCCTAGCGCCGCCCGCCAGGAAGTCACCCAGGAAGAAATGATGCAGGCCGTTGAAACCATGCTCCTGGGCGTGGGTGAAGATCCTGAGCGGGAGGGGCTGCTTAAAACCCCCAAGCGGGTGGCAGAAGCCATGCGATTTTTGACCAGCGGCTATTCTCAATCTTTAGATGAGCTTGTTAACGGCGCTATCTTCAACGAAGGCCATGATGAAGTTGTGCTAGTGCGCGATATTAACCTGTTTAGCATGTGCGAACATCACATGTTGCCCTTTTTAGGCAAGGCTCACGTCGCCTATATCCCTAACCAGAAGGTGATTGGACTCAGCAAGCTGGCTCGCATTGTAGAGATGTATTCGCGACGGCTTCAGGTGCAGGAGCGAC
>JBGSVR010000299.1:0-10171 GCA_041752855.1 Thermosynechococcaceae cyanobacterium | reverse complement strand
TAGCCAGTCACCGCGTCGCACTCGCCCGTCACCTATGTCATCGGCTCGGCATGGACTATCGAGGGGACATCGACAAAGTAAAAGGCGGGGACTTTATTGCGGGGAGCGGGTACACCTTCAGAATTGGGACATGCGTTGATTCCCTTCTGGCGATTGACCCTGAAAAGTTTAGGGGTTGCGATTTAGTCATTGATGAAGTCTGCCAAGTCTTACGCCACTTATTGACCAGCTCAACCTGCAACAAAGAGGGCAAAAGACCCGCTATCCTTGCGCGGTTTCGTGACCTGCTTCAGTCTGCCCGTCGCGTCATCGTTGCGGACGCTGACCTTGATAACCAGACTCTGCACTATCTCAAAGAGCTACGCCAGGATGCTGCTGAAGTCTTCTTGATTCGCAATGATGCACGGCAGCAGGGATGTCCAATCCGGTTCATCGAGGCACCGGATCGGACAGCGTGCTGTGCAGTATTACTTCAGGATATCCGCGACCAACAGAAGGGGAAGGTTATCTACATCACTACAGACTCCAAAACCACCAGCAAGACCCTGTTTCAGCTCATTTCTCGGCTCTATCCAGATAAACGGGTCTTACTCATCAACTCCGATACCAGCGGGGGCGAAGACGAACGCGCATTTATCTCCAACCCTGATGAAGTGCTTGCCCAGGACGAGTACGACATCATCCTTTGCTCTCCCTCTGTCGCAACAGGTACCAGCATTGAAGTCCAAGACATCATCACCAAGGTCTACGGCATCTTTATGGGGGTATCTGGTACCGACGCAGACATGGCACAAGCCCTTGCCCGTGTCCGTCAGCCTGTTGAGCGTGTGGTCTGGTGTGCCCCTACAGGCCGCAATTTCTGCCAAGTATCTCGCTCGGTTAATCCCCTTGAGCTAAAAGGCCATCTCTTTGAGCGCACCACCGTCGCCACCAGCCTAATCCGCTCATCTCTCAAGGCCGATACCCTCAGCTCAATCTCTTCAATCGACTGGCAGTGCGACCCAAACATCCAACTTTTTGCCCAGCTCGGCGCAGCTCAGAATTTTGCGATGTATCACCTACGCGATGCGCTCTATGTCCGTTTAGTTCATGAAGGTAATCAAGTGACTATAGAACGTTCTCCTGGCACAGATCATCTTAAAATCATGCTCCAAGAGTCCAGAGAGGCGATCGCCATCGCAGATGCCCACAGCATTCTTAATGCAGAAGACTTAAGCGCGACTGAAATCTTTGCCCTAGAGCAAAAAGAAGCAACATCCCCTGATGAGCAACGGGCGATCGCTAAGCACTATCTAAAGGAGTTCTACTGCCTTGAAACCCTCTCTCTACAAGACATCTTGCTTGACCGCGAAGGACGCACTAGGGGGGAGCTGCTCAACCTTGAAGCTCAGCTTTATGAAGGGGTAGCTTTAGACAGGACTGTGAAAGCTTTGGAGCGACAGGCCGCATGGAGACAGGCGCTGTGCCCGTGGGATATCTCAGGTACAGAATTGAGACGCGAGATCCGCGATCGCCTGGGGCTGACTGCCTTCATTCGCAGAGCTTCAACGGGGTTGGAATGGGTTAAGGCTGACCTAGAAGATATTGCCTCAGTAGCTCGACGATTCGCACCCACAGTGAAAGCGCACCTCAACTTCACCATCAAGGAAGAGATGAGCGATGTGCAGGTGATTCACCAGCTTCTATCCCAGATGGGCATCAAAACTGAGTTCAGATGGACTGTAAATCATCCTTCATCCCTCGGCAAAAAGATTCGGGTCTATTCCCTTACCATGCACCACTGGGGTATCTGCTGGAGCATTTTAGAGCGAAGGGCACAAAGAAGGGAACGACTAGATGCGGGTGAATCAGAGATCGCAGGATCACCCACTGGGTTTAGTTCTATAGACATGGTGGGTGATCCACAACCCCAAGAACCAGAAACAGCCCCAGATATTGAGGCTGAAAGCGATGCATCATCCCAACAACCGGAGCTACCCCACTTCTGGCAGTCGGATCAGACGGCGGGATAGCTGATTTTTCACCTCTGACTGCTGCACCCACCCAAAACATAGCCATTGCACCAGTAGCCCAATCCCAGATCGGAGGTTGTGCCGGATTCTGCTGCTCCAAGAGAAGAAAAGCGCTCGCCGCTTGGCAATCTCCAGGGGGCTGTTGTGATCAATATTTTGCACTTCGCTCACCAGTAACAGCCCCCTAGAGAATGCTCGATAGTAGCGCACTCGGTTCGGCAAGGTCGCGCAAAACGTAGCCACTTGTGGGACAGCGCGAAGACCTTGGCGCGTTTTCCGCTCTCTAGCCTCAAGACCAAGACATTGCACTCGAAGAATCGGGCAAAATCTCGAAAAATTGACAATAACTAGCAATATTCCTTCTAAAAACACTTGATATTTCTATATAGACCGTGTAATATAGAGATAGTTAAGGAATTCGACAGCCATACAAGTAGCGTCACCTCAAAAAATCCCCCTCGTCTTTGCCCAATTTGCCAAAAGAGTCAACAATGTACAACCCAAACCCAAACCTCAACCCAGAACAACTCGCAGCCCTAGAATCTGCTAAAGCCCACTGGGGGCGCAAATGGAAGCAAGAGCTATGCGAGTGCTGGCTCGTAAGCCGCTATCCCCGTGAGCTAGATCAGTGCAAGCACCTTCTCCAACAGGTGCGAAACCAAGGAGGCCCTGTATTTCTCAAAGATTTCCGATTTCCAAAAGCCCCAAAAGTTTTGATAGAGGTAGCACCTTTATGCTGTGGTGGGGAAGTTCGGGTCTTGGAGAAAGCCCCAGA
This sequence comes from Thermosynechococcaceae cyanobacterium, assembly GCA_041752855.1. Classification (GTDB taxonomy): domain Bacteria; phylum Cyanobacteriota; class Cyanobacteriia; order Thermosynechococcales; family Thermosynechococcaceae; genus JAAURS01. The sequence continues at coordinate 7,384 of JBGSVR010000299.1, read as the reverse complement.
GCGATCGCCTATCGAAAAGCTAGACCAAGACATCAATCGGCTGCTGAGACAGCCTAAGACGGGAAAGAGCCTTGCTGAAAAGGTTGCTCTTGAGCGACAAATTAAGGCGCTCAGGCAGGAGAAAAGAGACTTAATACTTGCTGCTGTTTAACCAGAAACTCTGCCCCGCTGAAGCAGCACAGCAGAAACGGGGTTTGCCTTGATCAAAACTTTGGATCACGAAAAATGGAAATCTACAATATCCCAGGCAGGGGGCCGATGCTTTGTCGGGAAAAAGGCGAGAAAATTTGGACGTTTCAAGCGTTGGATGGAGGCAATTTCTATTGTTATCCGTCCCGATTGTCTGAACCGTTAAGCAGCGAGAAATTAAAATTTTGGATTTCTCTATGTGAGAACAAAAAGGAATTATTCTCAGAATCTGAACTTGAGCGCCTTCGCTCTTGGCAGTCCCCCGATCTGTAAATGCGCCTCAACTCAGAGCAAAAAGTGATCGCCCACCGACCGCAAGCCCTCACCACTGGAACCGAGGGCACCCACCACCATGCCCAGATGGGCGAAGGAAAAACGAATGCGTCAGCACCAGATTGAAGCCCAAGCTCAACTATTGTCCGAGCGTTTGGGAGTGGAAGCCCAAGCCGTTGCAGCGGTTCTCGAGGAATATTGGAAAGATCAGATTGCCTATGTTTGGGGAATTGAGGATGTGCAAGATCGAAGACCTACACTGCCCGACGAACAGGCGCGGGAGGTGCTGGATCGTCTGATGGATACGCACGATGCAAACTATGGCATCAACTGGGAAATCATTGATGTGAATATTGCGGCCTTGTTTGGATACGAATAAAACTCGAGTCAAAATTCTTCCAAAATTCCTTCTAAAACCTATTGACTTTTCTATATAGACCGTGTAATATAGAGACATGGATGAGGAAAGCAAACCGCCTCACCAAAAACCAAAAATCCAGCGTTGCCCCCACTCCTACAACTGATTAGCAGATAGCGGAACTGTCCCATAAAGACCGCCTGGAAACTGTTAGCCGCGACTGAGAAGCCGCACCAGACAGAGGAGCAAACGCCCACGACAAGGCACAAGCCCTGCGGACTCCCAAATATAAATATCAGTTGTAAACATTTTGTATACACAGCAAAAGAGAGCGTTCCCTGACTACGACATCTAGATCGCTCTCTTTGCTGGTTCACCCCTAGCAATTGAGGATGAAACTATTATGCCAGCAGAATTAGCTCTCGACTATGAACAAGACCAGCGATTAGCGCAAGGCTGCATCGCTGAAGAATGGCGTGAAAGTGAAGCATACCGAGAAGCTGAAGCCCGTTTCAGCCGCCTGAAGGTTGGCAAACATCCGCTTTGCCCTTGCAGGATGAAGCAAAAGCAAGACTGCGACTGCCCTTTCTAAACCTTTTGACCACTTGGGCTAGAGACAATCACTAGCCCACTCCAAACCCCTACAGGAGAAGCCAATCATGACGACCGTACTGAAAACCGCAATCACGATCGCAGAACTGAATGACCGCTTTCGTAAAGGTGAACTTGGTCTTGGGACTAAGGTTCTCACCTCAAGCGTGAAGGCTCTTTCAAAAGAGCAACAGTTACGACTTATCGGCTTAGTAAAAGGCTTTGATGCCTTCACACCAGGCAACGACCCACATGGAGAACGGGACTTCGGCAGCATTGAGATGGACGAGAAGACCTTCTTTTGGAAAATCGACTACTACGATTCAAACTATGAGTACGGATCAGAAGACCCCAGCGACCCAACCCAGACGCACCGAGTGATGACCATCATGCACAGTTCGGAATACTAGACCCCACAGCCAAGGCTAGGGCAGTTCTAGCCTTGGCGATCGCCCTTCAACTAGCCCACTCCAACCTCTACAAGAGAGTAACCAATAATGTTTAAGAAAGCCACCAAAACCCAGTCCCGTCTACGTCTAGCCCTTAGCGGCCCATCTGGAGCTGGCAAGACCTACAGCGCTCTTAATATTGCCCAACATCTCGGTAAAACCATTGCTGTGATTGACACCGAACATGGCAGCGCCAGCAAGTACGCAGATCGATTTGACTTTGATGTTGAAGAACTCAAAGACCATCACCCCGCGAAGTACGTCGAGGCTATCAAGAATGCTGGAAATGCCGAATACGAGGTGCTTATTATTGACTCACTCAGCCACGCATGGTTCAAAGAGCTAGAACTAGCTGGCAAGGGTTTTGACGGCTGGAAGAATGTACGTCCCTTGGAACGCGCCTTAATTGACGCGATGCTCTCAAGCCCTTGTCACGTCATTGCTACGATGCGCTCTAAGACCGAATATGTCATGGATGAATACACTAAAAAGAATGGTGATCGGGGTACAGCACCGAACAAAGTGGGTTTAGCACCCATTCAAACATCAGGAATTGAGTATGAGTTTGATCTCGCAGGAGAAATCAACCTAGACCACATCCTGACCATTTCAAAGTCTCGTTGTCCTGAACTGAGTAATCAGACCTTTTTGAATCCTGGTCAAGAATTAGCCGAGAGCTTAAGAGCGTGGCTGACGGATGGGGCACCGATGCCCGAAACCCAGCAGCAAAAGTGCGATCGCGTTCGTGCAGCACGGGAAGCGGCAGGACTGGATACTGAATCAGTAAAGGCACTTCTAGAAAGCCAGTTCAGCCGTACCTCACCAGGGCAACTATCCACAGAACAAGTGGATGAACTGGTCGGACTGATTGCTAACGCTCAAATTCAAGGTAAATCCCTATCACAACAATCAAAAGCAGCGCTGAAGCTGAAGGCAGTGGCCTGATGAATAGAAGGAAGCTCCAAAAAAATAGAAGAAGGCTTTTGGCAAAACCCTTCTTAACTCCCGAAGAGGAGCGTTGGGTGATAGACGCTACCCAGCGCTTATCAAAAGCTTCAGGCGTTATTCCACTAGCTGAATTGCCGCCAGAGGAGCAGCTTCTGGCAGCTCGAAGAATCATTGAAGAGAGCGCACTAGAGCGAAATTTGAGACAAGCGCCAGAATCATTCAAACGAGGAAGAGAACAATGAAGCCTGCAATCATAGACAACTGCAACATCAATAAAACCAGCATCTCGAAGATATTGAGTCCTTGGACTAGCTCAAGGGCAAACGAAGTGAGAAAAGGAGAAGCGGTCAGTCGAGCCATAAAGATACTCACTGGCGAATATCACCTAGATCAAGAGAGATTTGTGGCAGGGGCGTACAGTGAACGGAGCCACTGCTCTGGGAGAGTATGGCTGGTAGATAGAGTCACGTCTACAATTTCCGAGCTAGGGGCAGGGGACAAAGTATTAAAGATTTACGATTTCTCTAATTTTGTGATTGATCCCAGTGTTTAAGCCCACCACCGCACGGTCTTGCGCCAGGGCGAAGGCTGAGGCTGTAGAGGAGACGATCGCCAATGAACGGAAAAGTAGATGATTCAAAAAGCTGAGGAGGTCTGTGGCGGCAGCGCTCGGATTCAGGACACCCGTATTACAGTGCGGACTCTCATCTTGTTCCGGCAGCAAGGAATGACCGATGCTCAACTGTTGGAATTTTACCCAAGCATAAGCCAGCCAGATTTAGAGAAAGCTTGGGAATACTACAAAAGCCATTTAGCCGAAATCGATCAGGAAATTCATGACAACGAAGACAGGCAATGAGATAGACGAACTTTGTACAAGGCTTAACTTTGGAGAGAACCCAAATGGAGACATATCTAGAAATTCACAACGAGCAGGATTCAATCTGGATTGGCTACGACAAGCGCCTTCAAGATTATCTAGTTGAGGCTTTCCGTAAAGTAGACGGAGGGGTTAAGCATCTCGTCAGTCGCTATCCAAAAGCGCGACTGGAGCTGATTTATCACGACCTTGAACATCACGGTTTTTTCTCGAAACGCCCCTTCGAGTTAGGGCAGAAATGTGACGGTTCCGGTGATGCCTGTTGCTTTGCCTTGTTTCACCACTTCTGTTTAAGTCATGGATTGAACTCTGTTGAGCTGCATCGAAAAGCCCGCTTTGAGCAAGATCAAGACAAATACCAGTCGCCTAATCCTGACACAATTCAAAAATTTGCAGATTGGCAGGGCGTGGCCTATCCCGTCGAGTGGACTGAGCAAGCCTACCAGGGACTCATCGAATCGCTGCTGGACATCAACAATCGAAGTCTCGTTGCTGTGCTAGAGGACACTGTAGAGAATTTGTCGCCTGATTTAGATCGGCTGATTCGGCAGCAAATCAGAGTGCTGACGCTTAGATTGAATTAAGCCTTAAAGCAAAAGTATTAAACCCAAGCCCTTAGCCCATTGCTGAGGGCTTTTTTCATTGCCCTTAACCCCAAAGGAAAACAAAATGACCACGACAAGCAGCACCACCAAACGCGCAAAGACCAGCACGACCAAAGCAGCGACCAAAGCCCCCGCCACGACCCAGAAAACCCAAACCAAAGTAGTCCCTATCAGACAGATCCCAATCTATCAATTCCCCTGTGTGCGAGGGATTCAGAGCGGCAAAGAATATTACACCACCATGATCCCGCTCAAACTACTCAGCAAGCTCTTTGTACTGGAGTCTGACGAGATGCCAGCAGAGATGAGGGCACAGCGAAAGCTCAACGTGACCAGGGCGAACAAGCTCAAGGACTATGTTCTTACGAGCAGCCATTACACGCTCAGTTCTGTGACCGTCACCATAGATGTACCGCACGGGCAGCTCAACCAGTTCAATTTTGCCGAGACTCAAGGTGATGTTGGCACCCTAAACGTGCCGATGGACTCACGCTTTCTGATTGCAGATGGACAGCACCGGATCGCAGGTCTGAAGCTGGCCTTAGCCGAGAACCCAGACTTGAAGGACGAGACAATTTCTTGCGTGGTGTTCTTGCACAGCGGTCTACAACGCGCTCAGACCATGTTCCACGACCTGAACCACTACGCCAGTAAGCCCAATATGTCTCTCAACCTCCTGTACGACCACCGCTCAGACGAGTCTGATCTAGCACGTCAGGTGATGCGTGGGGTTCCGGTGTTTGCCCAGTACACCGACACCGAGCAGACGACGCTCAGCGCTAAATCCAGCAAGGTGTTCACCTTCAATGCCATCGACGAGGCCAATAAGTACCTCTTCACCAACACGCAGCTCAGCCAAGACGAGAAGGTAGAAAAGGCGATCGCCTTCTGGAAAGCCATCACCACAGAGCTACCAGAGTGGGAGCGGTTGTTAGATAAGGAGTACGCCCCAAGCGATGTGCGGCAGAACTTCATCTGTGGACACGCGATCGCCCTTTGTGGCCTAGCGCACTTGGGCTTTTACCTATTGCGACAGGAGAACTGGGAATCGAAGCTACAGCGGATCGGGTTGCGCTCGGTTGACTGGAGCAAGAACAATCCAGAGTTCGAGAACCGGATCATTTTCGGCGGACGCATTCACAAGAACCGGACGACGGTTACGGATTTGGGCGAGTGGCTATGGCGGCGCTGCTTCTTAGCTGAGGAAACCGCAGAGGGACTGGTTCTCGACTGGATGCGGTTGCACTTCAAAGGCTGGGATATTGCGGATATCGAGCAAGCCCTAGCGGATGCCCCTGATAGCAACACCACCACTCAGGAGTGCAGCGCAGCCCTTGATCTGCACTGTGAAGCCTCTACGTTCAATATTGCTTGGAGCAATGCCACAGCAGCGCTGAAGCTAGAGCGCTCTTAGCAGTGGGAACTGTTGGCGGTTGTCACAGGACAGCCGCCAATGGCACAGCACCAGCGACTTACCAAAAACTTACTTAAGTACCATGAAGGACAGGAAAAATGAGCTACATGATCGGGACTTGGACAGTTGATCCTGAAGGTGTCTCGCCAGGGTCAGGCTGGAAGCCAGGAAAGTTTGTTCCAAACGAGAAGTACGGCGTACACAATAGTAACCTTCAGGCGAAACGGGCGTATCTTGCTGTTCACGCCCCAGGTTTTGAGAATTTAAGCGCCGAAAGGGTGAAGTGGGACTTCCGCCAAATGACGATGGCGAGATCCTGGTCGATTCAACAGGCCAAGGTTCTTAGGGTAGAGCAACCCAAGGCAGAGCCGATTCCCACCACACAAAGCAAGCCGAAAGCCGCAGCAGGAGGGCACAGCAAGTGAAAACCCTTCAGCAGCTCAGTTTATTTGCCGCACCTGTTGATCCACTCCAAGCACGAGTGGATGCAGCACTACTCCGATCGCTGCACCAGATGCAGAGAGCTGATAAGCGCTGGAGCAAGCACCGAAAAAGGGGGTTAACAGATGCTGAATTGAAGGAGGCGATCTCCTATGAGTTTGGAATCTATGGCGGTGGGACTTTTCCCGAATGGCATTGTCATCAGGGCGGTGCAGATCCAAAATTCTGGCTGGGTTCAATTGCCGCTTGCGGTAAGGCCACGCTCAGAGGTCAGCCCCTGCTAGAGCGAGTGCGGGAGCTGCTGAAGCTACCGTATCCACTGAGCTAAAGCCTTAGATTTTTCAATATAAACCATGTAAAAATAGGAGTCATTATCATGTCACAAGCCATACTCGAAATGCCAAAAGCAAACCAGCCGGAACAGGACGAAGAAGCAATCAAATATGCCAGAGGCAAAAGCCCTGCCTCAAAAAGTAACCTCATCCACAAGGGGCGACCCAAAGTACGGGACACTTGGGGAGAGGATGCAATCAAGCTTTGTACGACCTGTACCCCAACGGCAAAGCAAGGTCTTTCAGATTCGCTGGAAGCTTCGGGATACAATTCATTAGCAGAATTGCTGGAATATATCGGCAGAGGGCTGATCACCTTGCCCCAGAAGCCAGAACGACCAGAGCTGTAGCCGCAAAGTCACCCCATAGCCTTCTCTGCAATCCGGTCGATTCCGTCGAGGATAGGCTTGAAGCGCTTGTCTTCTGATGTAGAGGCTAAGGCTTTGATTGTCTCCTCGTGCGCCAGAAAATACAGCTCTATGGGCTGTATTTTCAAGACTGTAGACAATTTTCGTAGCGTACTGTCTGTGGGACTGCCTTGATTCAAGCAAATTCTTCTAAGGATTGGGTGCGTGATCCCAGCCGCTTTAGAAAGTTCGCGTAGGCTTGTCTGGTTGTCTCGCATGTGCTTGAGAATCACTTTGCCCAGTACAGAGCAGTCTTCTGGCTTGATCTTTAAAAGCGCCATCTTTATAGGTTCTCAACCCGTCATTTTGTTTTTGATCGATTGCCAAACTTCCGAAGCAGAATGACCAAAATTCGCCCCCCATCAAACGGCGGCACGGGCAGCAGGTTCACCAACCCAAAACTTAGGCTCAAAAAGGCAAGCTGCTGATCAAAGGCCAACGGCGGCAGCGGTGCCCCAGCTCCCCCAATCCCAAACAGTGTAGAACCGACCCGTCCA